>DBGFNI010000161.1:0-8796 GCA_048527645.1 Eubacteriales bacterium
TTTTTAAAAAATCTCGATTGAATCAAAGGAGATACAGAACCATGGACAGAATGAACCCCAAGAGCATTCGAAACATTTGTTTGGTAGGTCACAGCGGAAGCGGCAAGACTTCTCTGGCAGAGGCAATGCTGTTCCTGTCAAAAGCAACAGATAGACTGGGTAATATTTCCGACGGGAATACCGTCAGTGATTTTGACGAAGAAGAAATCAAGAGAGGAATTTCTATTTCCACAACGGTTCTGCCGGTGGAGTGGCTGGATAAGAAAATCAATATATTGGATACGCCCGGATACATAGATTTCGGCGCCGAGGTTGCGCAGGCAATGCGCGTTGCAGACAGTGCGCTGATCGTCGTCGACGGCCGTGCCGGCGTTGAGGTCGGAACAGAGCTGCAATGGAAGGCAGCCGTGCGTGCCGGGTTGCCGCGTGCCTTTTTTATCAACCGTTTTGACGACGGCGAAGCACGCTTCAAGCGCGTATTTGATTCCCTGCGCGAGCATTTCGGCGTTGCCGTCTGCCCGATGCTGATTCCCATGATTGACGGCGACCGCGTCACAGGCTTTTTGAACCTGATTGACATGAAGGCGTTTACCTACAATTCCGCAGACGGCACCCATGTCGAAAGTGAAATCCCGGATGACTTCCGTGAGGTCGCTGACGAATATCACAACATGCTGCTGGAGTCCATTGCAGAAACCAGTGACGAGCTGATGGAAAAGTTCTTTGCAGAAGAGCCGATCACCTATGACGAGGCATTTATGGCAATCCATAAGGGCATCATTTCCGGCAGCATCGTTCCCGTTTTCTGCGGCTCTGCAGCAAAACTCTGGGGCGTGGAAATGCTGATGGATACCATCGTCACCTCCTTCCCGCGTTACCGCGCAAAAGAAGTGGAAACCGTGATGGATGGCGAAGAGGAAAAGAAGCAGATCATCACCGTCGACGGACACACCGATCTGTTTGTTTTCAAGACCGTGTCCGATCCGTTTGTCGGGAAAATGAGCTTTTATAAGGTGATGAACGGCGAGCTGCACAAGGACGCGACGCTGTACAATCTCCGCACCGGCGAGCAGGAAAAGCTGCCCCGTCTGTATCAGGTCTGCGGAAAGAAGCAAGTCGAAGTTGACGCGCTGTGCTGCGGCGATATCGGCATGACGCCGAAGCTGGCGAAAACCTCCACCAACGATACCCTGGCATCCGATGCGCTTTGTCTGCCGTATAAGCCGATCAAATTCCAGGATTCCTTCCTCCAAAAGGCGGTTCAGCCTGCCACCAAGGGCGATGAAGATAAGATCTCCACCGGCATTGCAAAACTGCTCGAAGAGGATCCTACTTTGAAATATGTCAACAACGCCGAAACCAAGCAGATGGTACTCTCCGGCCAGGGAGAAACGCATTTGGAGGTTGTTGTTGCGCGTCTCAAAAAACGCTTCGGCACATCGGTTGTCTTGACGGAGCCGAAAATCTCCTATCGGGAGACCATCAAAAAGTCTGTCGAACAGCAAGGCAAGCACAAGAAGCAATCCGGCGGCAGCGGCCAGTTCGGCGACGTTCACATCCGTTTTTCACCCGGCGAGGACGGTCTGGAATTTACCCAGAGCGTTGTCGGCGGCAGTGTGCCGAAAAACTTTTATCCCGCAGTAGAAAAAGGCTTGCAGGAAGCTATGACACAGGGTGTTCTGGCGGGCTTCCCCATGGTCGGGCTGAAAGCAGATTTGTATGACGGTTCGTACCATCCGGTTGATTCAAACGAAATCTCCTTCAAGCTCGCGGCGAAGATCGCTTACAAAGAGGGTCTGCCCAAGGCGCAGCCGACGATTCTGGAGCCGGTCGGAACGCTGAAGGTGTGGGTACCGGATGCGATGCTGGGCGATGTGATGGGAGACATCAGCAAGCGCCGCGGACGCGTTCTCGGTATGGAGCCAATCGGCAATACCGGCGAACAATTGGTGGAGGGCGAGGTCCCGATGGCGGAGATGCTGGACTATACGGTATCCCTGCGCGCAATGACCCAGGGACGCGCACGCTATACCATCTATTTTGCGCGGTATGAAGAATTGCCCGCTGAGCTTGCTGCAAAGGTGATCGAACAGCACAAAGCGGAGACGGAAGGATAAGATTCAGCAAAACATTCAACTAAAATAAAACGGATGCAGACTTGTTCTGCATCCGTTTTATTTTGTTATCTGTATCGGAAAAACTGAGTGAAATAAATTCATTCAAGAATATTCGTGGTGATTTCATTGACGCCCCAGATAGCAAGCTGCTCCGCGCGTTTCGGATCGTCGCAGGTCCAGGCGTTGATCTCAATCCCGTTATTTTGCAATAGCGCCGTGTTTTCCGCGTTCAGTCGGCGGTAGGCAACATCCAGCCCAAAGTGGTAGTTGCGCAGCCGCTCCACGAGCTTCACATCAATCGGCGCGTCCCAAAGAAACTGAATCGCGACATTGGGCGAGAGGGCGCGTAGACTCACTACATTTTCCCACACAAAGGAAATAAAAACCGTCGCGCTTAACATTTTCATCTGCCCAACGGCTTGCAAAATGCGCTCCAGCTCCGATGTGCTCCACGCCTCCTTAAGTTCCACCACTGCGACTTTTCCGTATTTCCGGCAGATCAGCAGATACTCTTCCAACGATGGCATGCGCAGATCTGCACGCACGACCCCATCCTGTGAAAAGCAAATCCTGCGCAGCGTGTCAAACGGCGTTTTAGCAATTCGGTATGATGCCCCGGCGTGATCGCGCACGGTTGCATCATGATGCAGAATGAAACGGCCGTCAGATGTGATGTGTACATCCGTTTCAATGCCGTAATAACTTCGGTTGGCAGCGGCGACAAACGCAGCCGCCGTGTTTTCCTTTTCCAAGCCGGAAAGCCCCCTATGCGCAATCATATGGGTCTGCCCGCGTGAAATTTTCACCGTATCCATATGCGCTCCAGTAATCTAATATTATTTTCTCATCAGCCGGATGCGTGCACGGTAATCCGGCAACACCGCAGCAATCTCCGCATAAAAATCAGGCGAATGATTTTTATGCCGAATGTGCGCCAATTCATGCACAACCACATAATCAATGAACGCATCCGGGCATTGCAGCAAATAGACGGAAAAACAAATTCCGTTTTGACCGCTGCAGCTGCCGTAGCGCTTTTTTGCGCCGGTGATTCTGATTGATGTCGGGACAACGCCCATGCGCTGTGCATAGCGGCGCACCTTCTCTGACAGTATATTATGCGCGCGGCTGCGCTGTTCCGGCGTGTCAAAATGTTCCTCTTTTTGCAGTCGGATCAAAATCAGACGTGCCGTTTTCAAAATCCATTCACGGTTGGCGTCAACAAAAGCGCGAATCTGTGCGTCCTTTGCATGCAGCGGCGCGCGAACTGTTAAACGCAGATCATCGCTCAGCCGCATGGAATAAGATTTGCGCGCGCACCGGATCACGCGAACGTCCCCGCAGATCAGCGCCTCGATCTGCGACTCGGGCATCGCTTCAAAATCATACGGTTCCAACATAAGCGCCAAAATCGAGTTCAGAGCCGTTCAGAATCGCCCGTATCAGTTCATCGCCGCGATAACAGAGCTTCAAGGAAAAAAAGGGCGCGTTGTCCGCCAGCAATTTCAGAAAAATCCGGTCGCCGATCCAGATCGGGAGATGCGGCACCTGCCCGATGTCAATCCACGCAAGATCGCCCTCGTCGCACTCCTTCTGCGTCCCGGTGAAATTGCTTGCGGTAAAGACGTGCATATACTCCCCTTCCCACACATCGGAAACGAATGTCACAATGCCGCGGTAAGACGGTTTGTGAATGTGCAGTCCCGTTTCTTCCAGCACTTCGCGGCACACACATTCCTCCGGCGATTCGTTTTCTTCAAATTTTCCGCCGACGCCGACCCACTTGTTGTGATTCAGGTCGTTTTCCTTTTTCACGCGATGCATCATCAGATATTTGCCGTCGCGCTCCAGATAACACAGTGTCGTATTTCTCATATGACTACCAGTGACGAAGCCAGCGCGTTTGATACGCACCGCCTTCCGTTCGCTCCTTAAAAGATTCCTTCTTATGGTATGCGGATTTCGTAATTTTCCGCGCCAGGTGCGCATCAAACGAAGCCAGATCCGCCGGAGAAAGCGGCAGGGATACCGTACGGTTTTCCCAAGCAGAGAGATAGGCAGCATTGGAGATGGAAAGCGCATACAAGCCGTCTGCACCGGGTGCAATCAGTTCAGCGCCGTGCAGGATATGATCAGTGAAATTCTGAAGAATCCGAATATGCTCACAACCGCAATCCACAGCATCGGTTGAAAACTCCCGATAAGATGCGGGAATGTTCTCACTCATATCCCGATCCGCCTGTGCACAAACTTTGCGCTCAGAGCACTGCAATTGCCAAAGCTTGAGCGTATGATCCTCTAATACGATTTTTCCCGAATCGCCTATGATTTCCAGCCGGTTTGTGCCGGGGTTTTCCCCGGTTGCGGTAATAAAGGTAGCCGTTGCGCCGTTGGGATAAACGGCAAAAATCGTACAGTCGTCCTCTACCTCGATCTGATGATAGTGCCCCTCGGCACAGTGGGCATAAATACTCTGCGGCATGCCGCAAATCCATTGCCACAGGTCCAGATTGTGCGGCGCCTGATTGATCAGCACACCGCCGCCCTCGCCGGCCCATGTCGCGCGCCAGTCGCCCGAATCATAATACGCCTGTGTCCGATACCAGTTTGTCACGACCCAGCAAGCACGCTTGATCGTACCGAGTGTTCCCTGCCGAACAAGGTCGCGCGCCTGCGCATACAGAGGATTTGTCCGTTGATTGAACATAATCCCAAAGGATTTTCCGCTCTTTTCCGCCGCTTGGTTCATTCCCAAAACATCAGAAACACGCACGCCTGCCGGTTTTTCCGTTAATACATGTAAGCCCTTGCCGAAAGCCTCCACGGCGATCGGGGGATGCAGATAGTGCGGCGTGGCAATCAAAACCGCATCCAAAAGCCCGGAGGAAAGCATCTGACGATAATCCTCAAAGAAAGGAACCTCCGTGAGATTTTCCTGTGCCCAGGTGCGTCGGCTTTGATCAATATCGCATACCGCAGCAAGCAACAGCCCGGCAATCTTCCCATCGGCAATCGCCCGCGCATGCGCGCTGCCCATACTCCCCAGTCCGACGATTCCCAGCCTTACCGCGCGCTGATCACATTGCCCGTTTGTCATTCTGCCGATACCGTCCTTCGAACAATTTCCTTCAAATGCTTTGCCGCATCGTCAAAGGCGTCTCTGGTACTTTGATAAAGATTGGTCACCGCACTCTTTTCTCCGTTTTCCAGCGCGGACAGCCCGCAGAATTCCATCAGATGCGGCTCCAGCGTCATCACGCTGCCGCCGACCGCGGCGTAAGCGGAAACAATGCCGGCAATGTCGCAAACGCCCTCACCAGGCGGTACGATCTGCCCCGCGCTGTCAACATCCTTGATATGAATATAAGAAAGATATGGTGTCAGCGCATGGAAGGCCTGCAGCGGATTTTCCCCGCACTGTGCGAAATTTGCCGGATCAAAGACAGCCTTGAGCTGCGGAAATGCACGGTGCAGCACAAGACAACGCTCCAGCGTATCACCGTAAATGCTTTTCTCATTCTCATGGCACAGGGTCACGCCGTACTTGTTTGCCGTCTCTAAATAAGCGGAAATGCGGGAAAACACCTCGTCCCGATATGTTTCACAGGCATTGGGGTCATTATCCGGCATATAAAAACTGAACATTCTGATTTTATCGCAGCCGAGTATTTGCGCGATTTGCGCAGTATGTTCGAGCAGTTGGAGGTCCGGCGCGAAATCGTCGGTGATTTTGATTTTGCCGATCGGGCTGCCAATCGACCAAACCCTGATATTTGCACGTTCCAGCTGCGCAGCAAGCTCTTTTGCCTGTTGCAAGGACAGCGCGGTGATATTCTGCTCATCCACCCCGCGCACCTCAATATATCCGATACCGTTTTCCTGCAATGCGGAGATCTGCTCCGCTACCATTGCGCCTGCCTCATCGGCAAAAGCGGATAAAACCAACTGATTCTTCTTCATGATGCAATCTGTCCTCCGGCAATGGAGAGCGGCGCCGGCAGTCGGCGCCGCTCTCCATTGTGTTGTGTTATTGTTCGATCAAGTTTTTTGTGTTTAAGAAGCAGATACGCTCCAGCAAAACCAGAGCTGTCTCTTCCGGAAAACCGTCCTTGTCAACCCATTCCGCCATCACATCGCACAGAATCCTGCGGAAATAATCGTGCCGGGCGTAGGAGGTGAAGCTGCGGCTGTCCGTCAGCATACCGTAAAAGGTCGCCAAATGCCCGACCTCAGCAATGACGCGGATTTGCTCTGCAATGCCGCGCTTGTGGTCGCACATCCACCATGCCGTCCCGACGTTGACACGCGGAAAACTGCCGGCGATGGTCGCCAGCTGTGTGCACATGGAGGCGTTCATGGAATACAGAATCGTACGCGGCAATCCGGTTGCCGTGTTGATCTGATCCAGCACGGCGATGATCGCGTCGCCGGGAATCGCATCGCCCATGCAGTCTCCGCCCGCGTCGGCTCCGAGCGCCTGATAAAGCATGGAATTCGCATTCCGTTTCACAGCGAGATGAATCTGCATCACGAGATTTCGTTTTGCATACTCACAGCCCAGGAATACAAACATATGCCCCAAAAACAAGCTGTAATCAATCGCACTCAGCGTCTCTCCCGCAAGCACACGTTCAAACGCTTCCTGCGCTTCTTCCGCACTTCCCACAATGCGGGGGAAATACTCAATGCCCACATCCGTAAACTTGCATCCGTTTTGACAAAAATAGTCCAGCCGGCTGCAAACAGCCTGCTTCAGTGTTTCCAGATCGGTCACTGCAACACCGCTAACGGCAGAAAGCCTTTCCAGATATGTCAGATAATCCGGGCGGTTGACCTGCAGCAGGTTGTCGGTACGGAAAGAGGGTGCAACCGTGGCGCACAGCGTTGCCTGCGCGGCAAGCTTTTGATGATATTCCAGCGTATCAATGATATCGTCCGTTGTCGCAATATAGCGCACGCCGGACAGTTCAATCAGTTTGCGCGGGGAGAGCGCCTTTGCCGCTATAACGTCGTTGGCGCGCCGGAAAATATCCTTGGCGTTGTCAGCCGTGAGTTCTTCCGTGATACCGAAGTACATCTCCAATTCCATTTTTGTCCAATGATACAGGGGATTGCCCGCTGCCAAAGAGACCGCCATGGCGTACTTGCAGAATTTCTCCTCCCATGACGCATCACCGGTGATATAATGCTCGTCAATCCCAAACTGACGCATCAGTCTCCACTTGTAGTGGTCGTGCCCAAGCCAGAGCGCGCCAATGTTATCAATGGGCGCGTCCTCCCAGATTTCTTTCGGACTCAAATGACAATGGTAGTCATAGATCGGCAGCTTTGCAATTTTTTCATAGAGTCTGTGCGCCGTATCCGGCTTTTCAGCTTCGTTGTGAAAACGGAAAAAGTTTCGCATTTTCTTTCCTTTCTGCTTTGTGCGGATGTGATATTACAGCAATAATACTTCCTGCTCCGGCGCTGCGGCTTTTTCCAGCTTGGAAACCTGCAGTACCGGCAAAAGCTCGCCCGGTTGCTCTCCGTAAACAGAGGCGTCTGCCGCCTGCACCTTCCCGGTCAGCAGCATCCAGGACTCGTCCTCAAAGTTCATATCGTTGATACAGTATACGCCCATAAACTGGATGTCATTTTCACAGCAGGTCATCACATGCCGTCCCATGACAAATCCCTTTTGCTGCGAATCAGACAGATGTGCGACACGGCACAGCGTCTTGATGATTTTCCCATCGTATTTTTCCGCATGATCCATCACGTCAAAATACCAAGTGGGAAAGTCCTCTTCTTTGATTTCGATTATGTTTTTGGACAGATCAAACGGCGATGCGTCAAACTCTGCGTCAATGATACCGTCCGGATATTCAAAAATAACCTGCGCGC
This sequence comes from Eubacteriales bacterium, assembly GCA_048527645.1. Lineage (GTDB taxonomy): Bacteria > Bacillota > Clostridia > Oscillospirales > CAG-272 > HGM12669. The sequence goes on from DBGFNI010000161.1 coordinate 8,001, forward strand.
GCATATTCTGCGCTTTCGCCGCGCTGCGGAAGGCAAACTTATCATAGCTGTCCGAAAAACGGTTGTATACCACCAAATCTGTCAGCTTCATCTGACCGGCGGTCAGCTGACGCATGTTCGTATAATAATTGGTGAATGTCTCGCTGTTGCACAGCGTCATAATCTGTGCAATCAACCAACACTTCGGATAAGAAACGGTCAGCATGGTCTCGGGGTTCCACATACCGTTGAATTCGACGATCACACATGCCGGCGCAAACCGCTTGTCCAGATCAGCGAAGTCAGCATGCATATAGTCCTGTTCTTCTTCAAATTCAACAAGCGAAACATTCTTCTTTTCGCACCACGCAGCATCGTATTCTTCCATGCCGGTTTCACAAACCAGCAAAAGAATTTTTTGTCCGTTGGTCAGTTCCGGATTTTCAAGCATCCGCCGAACCATCGTGGTTTTTCCGCTTTCCAAAAAGCCGTTGAACAGAAAAATCGGTACTTCTCTTTTTCCCATGATTCCTCCTACCCTTTCCGGTGTTAATCAGATACCAAACAACAAGCGAATATCCGCTTCCTTCAAATCTGTCCCGATCACGCAAAGCTTTCCGGTATATTCGGCACTGCCGCGGCGGATCTCATATTCGCCGGGCGTCAGATCAAAATGATGCCATACGCCGCTTTCATCCGGCAGCATCCCCTTTGCCCGCAAAACCGTGCCATAAGGGCTGTTCTCTGCGGAAAGCTGCTGTAATGCGTTTTCCAAAGTCTCCTTTGAAACGGTAACCGGTGTTTCCACACCGAAATT
>DBGFNI010000162.1:0-5636 GCA_048527645.1 Eubacteriales bacterium
GTCTGCTGTCTGCTGCTGGGACAAATCCTTTCGGTAGCGCAAATACAGCACCTGCCGTTCCACATCGCTCAGCCGTTTCACCGCCTCCTGCAAAGTCAGCCGGTCGGTCAGATGCTCCATCTGTCCCCGGTGATCGGACAGCACGCTTTCCAGCAGCATTTCCTCTTCCCCGACACGCACCGGCTCAGACAGCGAACGAACCGGGGTGATCGCCTCCAGTGTAAAAAAGTAGTCCTCCACCGTCATCCCAAGCTCTGAGGATATCTCGCGCGCAGTGCCGTCTTTTCCGTTTTTGAGGCGAAACGCCTCCTGCGCACGCAAAATCCGCACGCCCTGCTGCTTGATCTGTCTGCTGACCTTCACCATGCCGTCATCGCGCAGATACCGACGAATCTCCCCGACAATCAGCGGCACCGCATATGTAGAAAACGCCGTACCGTAAGAGACGTCAAAGCTCTTAATCGCGCGGAACATCCCCATCACACCGATCTGCACCAGATCCTCATATTCCACACCCCGGTCCCGAAAACGAAGCGCCACCGACCGCACCAGACCCATATTGTCCTGCGTCAGCTTTTCCATAGCAGCCCGGTCACCCTGCTGCGCGGCAATAATCTGCGCCCAGACCGCACGCCGCCGCTCTGATTTTTCATCCGGCGTTTTGTCCTGCATCCTCGCTCTCTCCCTCCGGCTGCGCCACCGGCTCGAATTTTTTATGCATTTCCACTGCCGTTCCTTTGCCCGGCATGCTCTTCACGCACAGCCTGTCCATAAAGCAGGACATGATCGCAAAGCCCATGCCGCTGCGCTCACCGCTTGTATCCGTGGTATACATCGGCTCCATCGCCGCCTTCACATCGGGAATGCCAACCCCCCGGTCCCGCACCGCAATTTTCACCGATCGGTCACTGTACAGCCAAATCTGCAGGCAAACCGTGTTCCGCGCGCCGCCCGCGTTTGCATATCCGTGAACGATCGCGTTGGTCACCGCCTCCGATACCGCGCACCGCACATCTGACAGCTCCCCCACGCCGGGAGAAAGCTGTGAGATAAAGGCGCAGGAGAGACTTCGCGCCAGACTCTCGTTTTCCGATATGGCACGAAACTCCGTTTTCATTCGGTTGATACAGCTTCTTTTTTCTGCCCGTTCCATGTTTACACCACCTCTTTCGTTTTTGTGTCAGCGTCCGCACACACCACTTCCAGAATTTTTTCCGTGCCTGCCAGACGCAGCAGCTTGAGAATCCGCGCAGTCGGATGCCAAACCAAAAAGCGTGCGCCCGCCTGCTGTGCGGTACGCGATCTGCCTAAAATAAAGCCCAGCCCCGCGCTGTCCATAAATGCCACACGGCTCAAATCCAGGCGCACGGTCTTCGGCCGCCAGTCAAAAATTTCCCGATCTGCAGCCCGCCGCAAGCAGCCGGCGCTGTGATGATCAATATCGCCCAACACCGTCAGCGTCAAAACACCGTTGAGAAATTCCGCCTGTAAATTACTTGAAAAATAGCCCTGTTTTGACTCCGTCATATTTCTTCCCTCCGTTTTCGTTTTTTTCCATCTTATCACTTGATTTAAGCAAAACACGTCGAAATCCGTCACACACGCCGCAATCCTTTCCGTTTTTCTGACTGTGCGCACCCCGGAATCGGCAGATCAAACCATAAAATTTCAAAAAAGTCTTGCAATTGTGCCCTTTCTCCGATAAACTATATATAATCTAATCATGAAACGGTGTGCTATGAACAAATATAAAAAACTGGTCTCCAATACCGCGATCATCGGCATGGGGACCTTCGGATCAAAATTTCTTGTTTTCCTCTTACTGCGATTTTATACCGCGTGCCTCTCCCCGCAGCAGCTCGGCGACGCGGACATCATCACACAATCTGCAAATCTGCTGATGCCGGTCATCTGCGCCGGTATCACAGACGGCGTGTTCCGTTTCGCACTGGACAAGCGAGAGGACCCCGGCAGAGTCTTTACCGCAGGGTTTTTCACCATTCTGTCCGGCGGCACGCTTCTGGCTCTGCTCACTCCTTTGCTGACCCGGATACCGGTTCTGACCGAGTATTTCGGCAACAGCCGCTATCTGTGGCTGATCTGCGCCTATGTAATCGCTGCGTGCTTTCATTCGCTGTGCGCCCAGTTTGTACGCGCGCGCGGCAGAACCAAGCTCTTCGCCATACAGGGAATTCTTGCAACCGCGCTGAATATTCTCTTCAATCTCATCTTTCTGCTCGGTCTGCAATTTAAAGTGGTCGGGTATGTTTCGTCCATTATTTTGGCGGATATCCTATCAACCGTCTTTTTGGTGGCAATTGACCGTTTGTACCGCTTTCTCTCGCCCCGTTATCTCAACCGCTCCTGTCTGTCCCGCATGCTGCGCTACAGCATTCCGCTGATCCCCACAACGGTTTTTTGGTGGATCACCAACGCGGCGGACCGCTACATGGTCAAGGGGATGCTCGGCGCTGAGGCAAACGGCCTGTACAGCGCGGCATACCGCATCCCGACCCTGCTCATTCTGGCAAGCGGCATTTTCATCGAGGCGTGGCAGTTTTCCGCCGTGACAGAAGCGCAGGACAGTGCCAAAGAGGAGCACAGCCGCTTTTTCGGAACGGTATTCGGCTCATTTCAGGCGCTGATCTTTCTTGCCGGAGCGGTGCTGATCGCCTTTTCCCGCGTGATCAGCAGTATTCTCTTTGCCGATTCCTATGCCGAGAGCTGGCGGTATATCCCGATTCTTGTTTTTGCAACGGTTTTTTCTTCGCTTGTGACCTTTATGGGCAGCGTTTATCTGATCGACAAAAAGAGCGTGCTCTCGTTTCTGACCTCTGCTGTCGGCGCGCTGCTCAACATCGCGCTCAATCTGCTTTTGATCCGTCCGCTCGGACCCAACGGCGCCGGCTTGGCAACCTTTTTCAGTTATTTCATTGTTTTCATCATCCGCGCCGTGAACACGCAAAAATATCTGCGTTTTCAGCTTCACACCGTAAAGCTGTGTCTGAACACCCTGATTATGACCGTGCAGACCGTTTTCATTCTCTTTTCCCTGCCGTTTTGGATTCCGATGCAAATCCTTTGCACAGCCGCGCTGATCGCTTTGAACTTCAGACCGCTTTTGCAAGGCGTCAAACAGGTTTTCAGCCGTGCAAAAGCATCATAAGCTGCCGGGATAAGGTTAAATGACAAATCTTACAATACTTGACAAACGAAGCCATCTGTGGTAAACTTGTTCTAACCAAAAGACTTTGGAAATTTGATCATTGAGGAGAAAGTATTATGACATCCATGAAGCACAAGCACTCCATCCCTGCCCTACTTCTCGCCCTGACACTGCTGTTCTCATTGGTTTGCGTTCCGCTGCCCGGCAGTGCATACCAATACAACGGTTCCAAAACCGTTACTGACATCACAGCGCGGTATTATACCGACAATACCTTCAGCGCTTATCTTGCTTCCAATCAGTCAATGTGGTACGATGCCGCACTGGATGATTGGAGAGAAGCCGTCGAGCTGACCGTCTACTACAATGACGGCTCCACAGCGGTGATCACCGGCGTATCAGCGATCGAAAGCAGCTCCATCAACGGAAAGTCCTTTTACTGCACCTACAACGGGCTGGATAAACATATGTTTATCTTTGGCAAGAATTATTTGTACATCCAATACGGCGAATGGTATATCGAGATTCCGTTTTATATCAACTGGGAATTCACGGATGTGTCCAACAGCCAATGGTTCTTCAAATCCGTGCGCTTTGTTTCCAACAACCGCGTGATGACAGGCGTTTCCAACACCTCTTTTGCACCGCAGGCAAAGCTGACCCGTGAGATGTTTGTCACCATTCTGTACCGACTCACTGATGAGAATTACAGCGGTGCGGCGCAGACGCCCTTCACCGATGTAAAGGCGAATACCTGGTCCACGCCCGCCATCAACTGGGCTTACGACTTGGGTCTGGTAGACGGCACTTCTCCCACCACCTTCTCCCCCGGCGCGAACATCACGCGCGAGGCAGCGTGCAAGATCATTGCCAATTTCTGCGCGGCATACGACAAACCGCTTTCATCCTCCGACATCTCCTTCGCCGATCAGGCGAAGATTTCCGGCTGGGCGCTGCCCATGGTGAAAGCCTGCTATCACAACGGCATTGTTTCCGGCAAGGACAACAACAGGTTTGACCCGCAGGGACTGACCACCCGCGCGGAAGCAGCAACGCTGATCATGAACCTCTGTCAGAAGGTTTACGGCGATCACGATTGGTTCGAATAATCCCTTCTGCTTTCACAGCGGGATTACAATCAAATCACACAAGAAAAGGACATCTCAATACATGTTGAGATGTCCTTTTTGATTGCATTGTTTTGTTGTGATCGTTTTTATGCCTCTGCAGGCGCCTCGTTTGCATCCTTGCCAAACTCCGCAGACTGTGCGGCGGGTGTTTCTTCTACGCTGTCATCGATTTCTTCCACCACGTCGTCCAGTTCGCAGGTGTCGCAGTCGCCGTAACAGAACGCACACTCGTCAAACATGTCGTCGTCATCCTCGTCAAAGGTGCATGCGTCCATCGCAGCCTTTTCGCGTGCGGCGACCTGATCCTTCATTTCCTTGAGCACCAGCACCGATCCTGCCAACCCGCCGGCAGCGCCGATTGCCAGAAATGTATTTGCCAGGCTCTTCTTTTTCTGATACAGCATTACAAACAGCACCACAAAGGATACCGCCTGCACCAGCAACGCAACACCGGCAATCATCTTCCAGTTTTTCATCATTCTATACCTCTTTCTTTCAGATTTTTGTTTTTGTAATGTTATTGCTTTCCCTCGTGGGTCATTTTCAGATACGCATTGATAAAGCCGTCAATTTCGCCGTCCATCACGGCATTGATGTTAACCTCTTCATAGCCGGTTCGGGTGTCCTTGGCAAGCGTGTAGGGCATAAATACATAGGATCGGATCTGCGCGCCCCACTCGATGTTCGCCTTTTCTCCCTTGATGTCCTCGATTTTGTCCAAATGCTCGCGCTCCTTGATCTCCATCAGCTTTGCCTTGAGCATTTTCAGCGCGGTTTCCTTATTTTGCAGCTGGCTGCGCTCGGTCTGACAGCCCACCACGATTCCGGTCGGCTTGTGCACAATCCGAATGGCGGAGGAGGTCTTGTTAATGTGCTGGCCGCCCGCGCCGCTGGACTTGTGCGCCGTGACCTCGATATCCTCTTCACGGATGTCGATCTGAATGTTGTCATCCATTTCCGGCATAACCTCAACCGAGGCAAAGGAGGTGTGCCGTCTGCCGGACGCGTCAAACGGTGAAATGCGCACCAAGCGGTGCACGCCGTTTTCCCCTTTCAGATATCCGTAGGCATTTTCTCCCTCGATCATGATGGTGGCGCTTTTCAGCCCCGCCTCATCTCCGTCCAGCCAGTCAACCAGTTTGACCTGATATCCATGCTTTTCTCCCCAACGGGTATACATACGGTACAGCAGCTGTGCCCAGTCCTGCGCCTCCGTGCCGCCCGCGCCGGGATGGAGGGATAGAATCGCATTGTTGCGGTCATACTCGCCGGAAAGCAGCGTCTCAAGCCGCATTTTTTCTTCCAACTGTGCAATGCGCTCCGTTTCCGCCAGCACCTCG
>DBGFNI010000163.1:0-3503 GCA_048527645.1 Eubacteriales bacterium
AACCGGAAAAAAGCAGATTACCGCACTGGAAATCTCACCTGAAATTGTCGACCCCGACGATGTAGAAACCTTAAGCGATATTCTCATCGCCGGTGTGAACGAGGCGATCAAGCAGGTTGAAGAAACAAACAGCGAAGAAATGGGAAAAGTCACCGGAAATCTGAGTATTCCGGGCTTGCTGTAAGGAGTGCGGCGTGGCAGAATTTATTTTGCCTTTGGAGCGGCTGATCGAACAGTTTGAAAAGCTGCCCGGGATCGGACATAAAACGGCTGTGCGGCTTGCATTTTCCGTTTTGGACAGCAGCACGGAAAGCACCGAAGCTTTCGCCAAGGCTCTGCTGGATGCAAAGCATTCCATCAAGCACTGTGAAATCTGCGGCAACATCAGCGAGGAGAACCTGTGCAGCATCTGCAGCGATGAAACGCGGGAGCGCGATACTATTTGCGTCGTCGAGGACGCACGCACCGTGATCGCACTGGAAAAGGTAAAGGAATACAAGGGTCTGTATCATGTTCTGGGCGGAACGCTCTCCCCCATGGACGGCATCGGGCCGGAGCAGTTGCGCATCCGCGAGCTGATTGCGCGCTTAAGCGACGGCTCTGTCCGCGAGGTTATTCTCGCAACCAACCCGAATATCGAAGGCGAAACAACAGCGATGTATCTCTCCAAGCTGCTGCGCCCCTTTGAAATCAAAGTCACCAGACTGGCATATGGCGTCCCGGTCGGCAGCGATCTGGACTATGCCGATGAAATCACACTGTTCCGTGCCATCGAAGGAAGACGCGAACTGTGAGAATATTCATCGCAAGACGATAAGACGGAATCAAAGACGGAAGAAAGGATCAAAAAAGTCAATGACCAATGTTGCAATTTTAGGCATGGGCGTCGTCGGCGGCGGCGTCGCTGAAATTCTGCTCAAAAACGCCCGGGACATCGAAAGCAAAAACGGAGATGCACCACACATCAAATACGTTCTGGATTTGCGGGATTTTCCCGGTCATCCGCTGGAAAAATGCGTGGTGCACGACATCAATATCATCTTGAACGACCCCGAGGTGACCATCGTTGCGGAACTGATGGGCGGTTCGCACCCCGCGTATGAATTTTCCATGGCTTGCCTGAAGGCAGGAAAGAGCGTCGTGACCTCCAACAAAGAGGTTGTCGCCAATTTCGGTGACGAGCTGCTACGCACGGCAAAGGAAAACCATGTGCGCTATCTGTTTGAGGCGAGTGTCGGCGGCGGCATCCCGATCATCCGTCCGATCTGTCAGTGTCTGGCGGCGAACCGGATCTGTGAAATTCACGGTATCCTCAACGGAACGACCAACTACATTCTGACGCAGATGTTTCACAACGGCAAGACCTTCGAGCAGGCATTGCACGAAGCGCAGGACAAGGGCTATGCCGAGAAGGATCCCACTGCTGATGTCGAAGGGATCGACGCATGCCGGAAGATCGCAATTCTCTCTGCTTTGGCATTCGGAAAAATTGTCGACACAGCGGAAATACACACCGAGGGAATTACAAATATCACGCCGGAGGACGTTGCGGACGCCACCAAATACGGCGGCGCGATCAAACTGATCGGCTCTACTTTTTCCAAAGACGGTAAGATCGGTATTTTCGTCAGTCCGGCCGTTGTTCCCAACGAATCGCCGCTTTGCTCCGTTGAGGATGTGTTCAACGGGATTTTGGTCAGAGGCGACTCAGTCGGCGACGTCATGTTTTACGGCAGGGGCGCGGGCAATCTTCCCACGGCGAGCGCTGTCGTTGCGGATATGATTGACATCATGTCCCATTCGGATATGCATGTCGCAAGCTGGGAAAAAAGCGACGCGGGCTGTGTCATCCCGTACATGACCATTCCCTTTGCTTTTTATGTGCGTGTCAGCGGCAGCGGACTGCGTGAAAAGCTGCGTGCTGCCTTCGGCGATGTCACGGTTGTCACGGAAACGGACACTTCCCTTTCCTTCATTACGCCGAAGATGCCGCTGCAAGAGGTGATGCAGCAGGCAAAAACAGTCGGAACGATTGCCTCTGTCATCCGCATCCTGGACTGTTAAGATGAAGATACGAATTCTTTTGATGCTTTCGGCAATGGTCCTTTGCGTCTTTGCCCTCACAGCGTGCAAGGAAACGCAGATGACCGCCGATACCCTGCTGACTCAAATAAACGCTGTTTGCGCGCAGGACAGCGTTGATGCGCCGGCGCTGCAGGAGCAGAAAGAAAATGAGAAATTTTACGCGCTCAACGGCAGCATACAGCTGATCCTCTCTACCGATGCGCAAACCGGCGGGCTGTCCGGCGTTACGCTGCGCGGCGATCTCACACAGCGCGAAAACTTTGACCGGGACGCCTTTGCTTATCATGCGCTGAATTTGATTGATTTGGTCGATCCCTCCTCTTCCATCACGGACATCAATCAGATTTATCAAAAGCTGGGCATTGAAACCTACACCGAGGCGCAAAGCGAAACACTTCTTTTCCATGCGATTTCGTACAAATTTGAGGTTGATGATTCTACCGCGGTCTTTTCCGCCATACGAAGCATAGAATGATTGCAAAAATCATAAAAAACAGTGTAAAAAACAGCAGCAGAAAGCTATCGTCTTTCTGCTGCTGTTGATGATTATGCGATGGAATAATCCATATACTATGACTTGTTCTCCGTCTGACGATTCTCGCTGCGAATGATCTCTTTTGCGATATAGATCGGACGATGCTTCACTTCAAGATAAATCCGCGCAAGATATTCACCGACAATGCCTAAGGTCAAAAGCTGAACCGAGCCGAAAAACATGATCAGAATCACGATCGTGGCAAACCCGGAAACCGAAATGCCGAAGCAAAGCTTTTGCACAATGACAACGATGGTGTAAAAAAAGGCAGCCAGGGCGCTGATCACACCACCCCACATTGCGACGCGCAAGGGCGCGACGGAAAACGCGACAATTCCGTCAATGGCATAACGGAACAGCTTGAGAAACGACCATTTGCTCTCCCCGCTGTTTCGCTGTTGCGCCTGATACGGCATATAGTGCGTCTGAAAGCCGATCCAGGAAAATATGCCCTTGCTGAAGCGATGATATTCAGACATGCTGAGAATGGCATCCGCCACAGATTGGCGGAAGGTTCGAAAATCACTTGCCCCCTGCATAAAGCGCACATCGCTCATGGAATTGATCAGTTTATAAAAGCAATTCTTAAAGAAAGAAAGCAGTTTGCCTTCTCCGCGATTTTCCTGAAACATTGCGACGCAATCATAGGAGGGATTGTCCTCCAGGTATTCCACCATGGTGCGAACCAGTGCAGGCTGTTGCTGCAAATCGGCGTCAATGATGGAAATATACTCGCTGTGCGCTTCTTTCAGTCCGGCATAGATAGCCGCTTCCTTTCCGAAATTACGCGAAAAAGAAATGACCGTCACTCGTTTTGGGTCCAGCGCCTGTATTTTTTTCAGCACTTCCAGGGTTCGGTCTGCACTGCCGTCATTGACAAAAA
>DBGFNI010000164.1:0-2648 GCA_048527645.1 Eubacteriales bacterium
CCGAAGAAAAGCAGCAGGTGTACATCGGCACCTTCGACCGCGACGGCACACTGATTGCCCTGCGCCCGGACCCCGATCAAGAGGATGCACAGTCTGCGCGCATACATAAGCGAATGAACCGTTTGTTTTCTGATTAACCGCAAAGACAAAAACAGGAGAACCGTTATGCAAACAAAAGCCGTTCGCCTCTATGGCGTCAACGATCTTCGCCTGGAAGCATTTGAATTGCCTCCTATAAAAGAAGATGAAATTCTTGCCCACATCATTTCCGACAGTGTATGCATGTCAACACATAAAGCAGCACAGCAGGGCGCCGCGCACAAGCGCGTACCCGACAATGTCGCACAAAACCCGGTAATCGTCGGTCACGAGTTCTGCGGCGAAATCGTGCAGGTGGGGAAAAAGTGGCAAAGCAAATTTCACGCGGGCGACCGTTTTTCCATTCAGCCCGCGCTCAACTATCACGGAACGCTCGATGCCCCCGGCTATTCCTATCCTTACATCGGCGGCAGCGCGACCTATGTCATCATCCCAAACGAGGTCATGGAAATGAACTGCCTGCTGCCGTATGAGGGCGAGGCGTTTTTCTATGGCTCGCTGGCAGAGCCGATGTCCTGCATTGTCGGCGGCTATCGGGCAAATTATCATGTCAAGCAGGGCACCTACGACCATAAGATGGGCATCCGTCCCGGCGGCAGCACCGCAATCCTTGCCGGTGCAGGTCCGATGGGTCTTGGCGCAATTGACTATGCGGTGCACAATCAGGAGAGCAAACCGGGCGTGCTCGTTGTCACCGACATCGACCAGGCGCGTTTGGATCGCGCCGCGGAAATTCTCTCAGTCGAGGAGGCCGCACAAAACGGCGTGAAGCTGATCTACTGCAACACCGCAGGCATCGATGATCCCGCCGCATATCTGCGTTCGCTTCTCGGCGGCAACGGGTTTGACGACGTCTTCGTTTACGCCCCGGTCAAAAGCATTGTTGAGTTAGCGGATGCAATCCTTGAAAAGGACGGCTGCCTGAATTTCTTTGCCGGTCCCACCCGCGCGGATTTCAGCGCAAACTTCAATTTCTACAATGTTCACTATGCCGGAACCCACATTGTGGGTACCAGCGGCGGCAACACAGATGACATGCTCCGCTCTCTGGACATGATGCAAAAGGGTCTGATCAATCCGGCCGCCATGATTACGCATATCGGCGGACTGGACGCCACCATCGACACCGTTTTGCGTCTCCCGTCCATCCCCGGCGGAAAGAAACTGATCTACACCAATATCACCATGCCGCTTACCGCGCTCTCCGATCTGGAAGAAAAGGGCGCAAACGACCCTGTCTGCGCCGCGCTGGCACTGATCGTTGCAAAGCATAACGGGCTGTGGTCGGCAGAGGCTGAAGCATATTTGCTCAGTCATGCAAAGTCTATCTGATTTTTATTGCAAAGAAGGTAATATCAAATGAATACAAGAGAACTCGCTGCAACAATTCTCCCTGCCCTGCGTATGCTGCACGGCGGTGACGCACTATCCAGCGGTATGTATGTCACAGAGTCCACTCTCGCTCCACAGCTGGTCACAGATGCGGCACATTATGTTCAAGATTTTCAGAACTGTGCCCACCGCCCCGATGTCGTGTCCGTCAAGGATGTCGGTACGTTTGTGCTGGGTGAGACCCGCGCACAGGCGGAGGCCGCTTTGCGCGGTGAAAAGACCGAAGCCGTCAAGGCATGCGGCCGTCTCTCCGAAAAGATTGCCGTCGTTACCGGCTCCGCACAGGGCTTTGGCAAGGGCATCGCGGAGGAGATGGTCAAGCAAGGCGCTTATCTTGTCATCGCCGATATGAACGAGGCAGGCGCACGCGCCCTGAGCGAGGAGCTGAACGCGAAAGCAGGCAAAACCGTATCCGTCGCCGTCGGCGTCAATGTCACCGATGAGGATTCCGTCCGTCAGCTCATGGAGCAAACCGTGCTGACCTTCGGCGGACTGGATATTTTCGTCAACAACGCCGGTATCGTCCGCGCCGGTTCACTGGACGAGATGGAAAAGAGCGCCTTTGAACTGGTTACAAGCGTCAATTATACGGCATATTTCCTCTGCGTCAAATACGCGTCGAAAATCATGAAGCTGCAGCACGCCGTGTGCCCCGCTTATATGATGGATATCATCGAGATCAACTCCAAGTCGGGTCTGGCAGGCTCCAATAAGAACTTTGCCTACGCCGGCAGTAAATTCGGCGGAATCGGACTGACCCAGTCCTTTGCCATGGAGCTGATCGAATATAACATCAAGGTCAACGCCGTGTGCCCCGGCAACTTCTTGGACGGTCCGCTGTGGAGCGACCCGGAAAAGGGGCTGTTCGTGCAATATCTCCATGCCGGAAAGGTTCCCGGTGCAAAAACCGTGGAAGATGTCCGCCGCGCCTATGAGCAAAAAACGCCGATTCATCGCGGCTGTCAGATTGCCGATGTGGCGCGCGCCGTATTCTACATTGTGGAGCAGCAGTATGAAACCGGTCAGGCAGTGCCTGTGACTGGCGGGCAGGAGATGCTTAAATAACATCCCTCCGAATGTTTTTTAAAAAATCCTGCCGCTTTTCTGTTTTTGTCATTTTTTTGCGCAATGCATAAAATAATAATGATTCCGGAAAA
>DBGFNI010000165.1:0-3255 GCA_048527645.1 Eubacteriales bacterium
TCAGATTTTTTTGCACGTAAATATTATTTACTTATTTGATGTGAGAAAAAACAAAAGAGCAGGAAACGGTTTCTGATCAGGAGTGAGCAAATTGCACAATTTTTCAATCGTTTTTTTTACATCTTGTCATTTTCACCAAATCTTCAATTTTCGGTCAATTTGGCATCATACAGACCGGAAACGACATCCACCACGGTCCCCCCAAGCGTCTTTGCGTCCTCCGCAGTCAGATCATCCGGAAAGGTGAAGCGCACGCTCCCCAGCGCCTGCTCCTGCGGCATTCCCATTGCCAGCATCACATGCGACGGCGTCAGATCTCCCGCGTGGCAAGCGGCGCCGGCAGACGCGGCAACGCCCTTGATATCCAGCAGCGCCGCGATTCCCTCTCCGCTCAGGCCGGAAAAGGTCACATGGCTGTATCCCGGCGCACGCGGTGCGTCACAGCCGCTGATCTGTGCATGCGGCTGCCGCAGCACCGCACGCTCAAACGCACAACGGATTTCTTCCATGCGGCGGGCGTAGGCATCACATCTTACGCGCTTTTGCACGCACTGCAAAGCAGCCGACAGCCCGGCATACAGCGGCAGCGCCGGCGTACCGCTGCGTCTGCCCTGCTGCTGCCCGCCGCCGTGCAGAATCGGCTCCAGCAAAACGCCCTCGCGGACAAACAGCAGCCCCGCCCCCTTCGGCCCGCCGAATTTGTGCGCCGACAGCGCATACAGATCCGCCTGTGCTACCGCCTGATCAATCGCTGTATGCCCAGCGGCAGCCACCCCGTCCGAAAAAAAAGCAGCGCCGGCGTCATGCGCAATCTGCGCAATCGCCTGCACAGGCTGTATCACACCGGTTTCATTGTTGACATGCATCACCGCCACAAGAATCGTATCCCTGCGCATCGCGTGCCGCAGTTCCTGCAAACAGACGCTACCGCTCCGGTCAACCGGCAGATAGGTGATTTCAAAACCGCATTGTTCCAAAAATGCCGCGCTTTGCAGCACCGCCGGGTGCTCTACGGCAGAAACCACAATATGCTTTCCGCGGCTGCGGTTGGCAAAGGCGTAGCCCTTCATCGCCAGATTGTCAGACTCGGTGCCGCCGGAGGTAAAAACAAGCTCTCCCGGCTTGCATCCGAGGATCTGCGCCGTCTGTGCGCAAATATCCTCATACGCCGCCCGCGCGCGCTGTCCCTCCGTATGCTGAGAGGCGGGATTTGCAAACACCTGCTGCATCTGCCGCATCGCCTCCGCCGCCTGCGCACAGAGCGGCGCGGTTGCCGCCGTGTCCAGATACAGTCTTTTTTCTTCCATATTTATATGCCTCTCTGCTCTTTCATCTTTTGCGAATAGGAAACCGCAAGCCGGTCGCACCGCTCGTTGTAGGGATGCTCGTTGTGCCCCCGCACCCAAACCCATTCGATTTCATGCGGCTGTGCCACCAAAAGCAGCTTTTGCCAGAGATCCGCATTGGGCACCGGCGTGCTGCCCTTTTTCCACCCCTTTTTTTCCCAGTTGTACACCCATCCCTTTGTAACGGAATGGATGACATAGGTGGAATCCGATGTCAAAGTCACGCGGCAAGCCTCTTTGAGCATTCCCAGCGCCGTCACCACCGCGGTCAGTTCCATGCGGTTGTTCGTGGTCATCTCTTCGCCGCCGCTCAGTTCCTTCTCTTTCCCGGCGTAGACCAGAATCGCGCCCCAGCCGCCCGGTCCGGGATTGCCGCTGCACGCGCCGTCGGTATATATTTCTACATGTTTCATTTTCTTCCTCGTACGATAAAATTTTCCGGCTGATTCTGGGCACATTCGGACAATTCCGTGTGGACATCTTGACAATTCCCGACAAAAATGGGATAATAGAACCATCAGCAACGCAATGCCGGAGGACAAGCATTTATGAATGAGATACAGTCAGTTGATATTCGCGGCGTAAAGATCCACAACATCACACTCCGGGAGGCTGCCGACGCAGCATCGGATATGATCCGCACGGACGCCTTCCACGCCGTTTACACGCCCAACGCGGAAATTGTGCAGCTGTGCATCGAGCAGCCGCAAATCCGCGATCTGATCAACCGTGCAGAACTGGTACTGCCCGACGGCGCAGGCGTAATTCTCGCCGCAAAAATTCTCGGCACACCGCTCAAAGCGAAGGTCGCGGGCATTGAATTCGGCGAAGAAATGATCCGGCGCAGCGGCAAGGAGCAGTTTGGCATCTTTCTGCTGGGCGGAAAGCCCGGTATCGCAGAGACAGCGAAAGAAAAGATGCTGGAAAAATATCCCGATGCAAACTTTGTGGGAACGCATGACGGCTATTTTCAGAAGGACGGCGCGGAAAACGACGCCGTGATAGAAGAAATCAACGCCTCCGGCGCCAAGGTTCTGTTTGTTTGTCTGGGCGTCCCCGTGCAGGAAAAATGGATCGACGCCAACCGTGACCGCCTGCCCGGCGTTCGCCTTGCCATGGGGCTCGGAGGCAGTTTGGACGGGTATGCCGGCGCCGTAAAGCGCGCGCCCAAAATATTTGTCCGGCTCAATCTGGAATGGTTTTACCGCCTGTGCAAGGAACCGCGCCGCATCGGCCGCATGATGAAGCTGCCGAAATTTGTGTTCGGCACGCTGTTTCACAAGCTGTTCCATCGAAAATAAACAGCCAACACCCAATGCGACGGGTCGGCAACATATCGAGCGCCCCTTTGCGGGGCGCTTTTTTTATTCCGCGTCAGAGGCTAACAGTGCTTGAAACCTGCCGTATGCATCATCCCACATTGCGCGATTCTTCCCCGGCAAAAATTCCTTGACCGGGAAGGAGCGGCGCACCATTTCCCGCGCCTCGCTCACATTTTTCAGCTCGCCGTGC
The DNA here is from genome assembly GCA_048527645.1 of Eubacteriales bacterium. Taxonomy (GTDB): domain Bacteria; phylum Bacillota; class Clostridia; order Oscillospirales; family CAG-272; genus HGM12669. The sequence goes on from DBGFNI010000165.1 coordinate 2,859, forward strand.
GCAATCGCCTGCACCGCCAGATTTCCGATCGCCGTCGCTTCCACGGGCCCGGCGTAAACCGGGCGGTCGCATGCGTCGGCGCACAGCTGGCACAGCGGCTCCTCCTTGGTGCCGCCGCCGACAATGTGGATGTAGGGGGTGCGTCTGCCCTTGATCTCGTCAATACATTCCACCGTCCAGCGATAGCGCAGCGCCAGGCTGTCAAAGATACAGCGCACGATTTCGCCCTTGCTTTCGGGAACCGGCTGTCCGGTCTTTTCGCAGTATGTACGAATTCTGCCGGGCAGATCGCCGGGGGCGGAAAACGCGGGATCATCGGGATTGATGATCGACCGCAGCGGCGCGGACGCCATCGCCATCTCGGACAGGTCGTTGAAGGAAACGTCCTCCCCTTCCC
>DBGFNI010000166.1:0-21286 GCA_048527645.1 Eubacteriales bacterium
CAGTTCGGCGTTGCAGTCACCTGTGCGGCATTCGTGGGTGACGAGCAGATTTCCGTCTCTAAGACGATGTCTGTTGAGTCCTACCTCGCGGTGATGACCTCCTACGGATCCTCTGTACCGAACTACGAGCTGTACGTCAACATGATGAAGTACAGCAATGCAGCGAAGGCTTACTTCGGATAATTCCCTTTCCTGATGCAGGACAGCCGCTGCAATCTCCAATGCCGCGAGACGCAGTGCCCGACATCGGCTGAAGAACTCCCGCTGCATACACAATTGACAACAAAGCACCCCTGACGTTTTGGCGTCAGGGGTGCTTTGTTTCTCTTTGTTTTACTGCTCTGTATCACTCATTTTGCCGGCGTTGTCACCTTATTTTCCAGCTCGCAATGTGTAACATCATTCCAATTACGGCGAATGACAATATCAGCAGAAAGATCCGTATTGTTATATGAAATTGACCATTGTGTGTTGCTTGTGATGGCGTCGGGGTCGGGATCCTGTGCCGCCGATTTCATTGCGTTCCATACGGTATCGTCGGTGTAATTGCCTTTTTCTTCCTCAAACACCTTCAATACAGCATCATAACGCTCTCTGCCGTGACCGTAGATGCCGTTTTTCTGATTCGGAAGTACCTTATCCTTATAACCGATAAAGAAATTCGTAACCGCCTCTGACGGCGTATCAATAAGCTCTCTCTGTTCGCCCTCGATGTCGTACTCGATTACTCTGCCATCGCCTGATGCATCGGTGATGTAGAAATGGTAATCTCTACCGCTTGATGCGAACATATCATAGCTGCGTAAAAGCTCCACTGCTTCCTCTGTGGTTGCTGCCCTGTCAAGAATAAGGCGGATTGCAAGCGTAGTTGAAATGACAGGCTTGCCTGTGTTTTGATGTACAGGCTCGCTGTCAAGCGTCAACACAGCGATAGACACGCCCTTCTCATTCATACCGTCAAGGCAGATGAACGGAGCGGTTAGACTCGCTAACTTCTTTTTGATATTCTCATCAGGTACATTTGCCGATACATTGTCAAGCGCGGCAAAGGCGATAGACTGATATCCGTCCTTCGGCGCACAGTAAACCAACATAGCAGAGGTGTCTTTTCTGAAATCGTAATTACGTCCCATATGAACGTCGCCGTCCGTTTCCGTCAGCGTAAACGCCGTACAGCCGAAATTGGGCGCTTTGATTTTTACAGGCAGCAGCGGAAGTGACTCTTTCAGAATCGCATTGATCATTGTCTGATCGTCCTTAATGCCGTAATCGATAATATCGTCAAGGCTGTAATCGTATTTGACATCCATGCGATAGAGATTGTATCCATCCGCGTAATCCGTAAGCTGCTCAATGCTGCCGATGGTCCGGATTCTGGTGAAATACACTCCCAAAAACGCAAGCAAGGCGACTAAAATGACCGCAAGAATCACTGATAAAACAATCAAAATACGCTTCTTCACTTTATTCATGTCTTTTTCTCCTTTTCGATTTGGTATCAACGCCGTTGATTGCGGTGACAGTCAGCAGACAGCCGCTGACAAAGAGTAGTACAATCCATAATACAATATGGTTGTTATCTCCGGTGGGCAGAGATTTCGTGTCGTTGTTTACTGCCGTTTTCGCATTCACGGTAAATGTAGTAGTAGCCGTACCGCTTGTCGATACAATACCGATTGTATACTCGCCGGCTGAGAGTGTTGCTACATAGTCAGCCTTTAAGGCGACAACCGTACTGCCTTCCTTGACGGTATAATACTTTGCATCAAGGGTTTTACCGTCAAGCTCAACCCGGATAAAATCGCCAAATGCCGCATTGGAACGGAAGGCAAGCTCCTTCTTTTCTCCCTCTGTTACGCTCTGTCCCTTGCCATCAATTATTTCAGGCGGGAGTTTTGAAATTACTGTATCGGCAAGAGCTATTTCGTTTTCGCCGTTTTCGTCAGCAAAGTATTTACCGCAATCTTTACAGTGCCAATACTCCTTGTTTCCGGTTTCGGTTACGGTTGCGTCCTTTGCAGGAATGTTTTCAAGATTATGGTTTGAGCTGTCAAGCTCGCCGTATTCTTTGCCGCAGTAATCGCAGACAGCCTTGCCTGTGCACCTCGCCTCGCCGCCTGTATGCTCGCAGAATGTCGCACCGCATACATCGCAAAGATGGTCTTTGGGTGCGGCGTCGGTATGCTCGCTCTTGAGCGCAACGGTCTTGCTTACGGAAAATTCAAACCCATCGGCTGTCTTTGCGCTCACGTATACCCGGAAGCTGTTTGCGCTCAAATCATAATCCCCCGCAGACACAGTACCGTACAGTTTGCCGTCTTCGGTGATCGGTGCAAGACCGGAGGCGCCCATATATTCAAAATCATAACCGTAGAGGGCATCGGTTGCGCCCTCGGGCAAAGTTAAGCTGAATTTGTAATCCTGCGTTACACAAACCGCGTCCGCACCGTTGATTGTAACGGTCGGAATATCCTTTTTCGCAGTTTCATAATCACAGTATTTGCACTTCTGCCAGTACTGTCCGTTTACGCTCTGCCATTCGTAACTATGCTCGGCATTTGCCGCAGTAATTGTATAGCCGCATTCGCAGATAACCGCAGTGGTGCAGTCTCCGTCATCCGTGCCGGAGAGAGGTGTTTCGGTTTCGGCGACGGTGCAGCCGTCGTTCTGACAAGTGTGCCAGTGTCCGGTTCCGTCATTGTGCCATTCACCGCTGAAATCGTGAGATTTCTCCTCAACTACAACCGTATTGGGGTGGTAGATACAGTAAACAGGCGTTGAACAGTCGCCGTCATCATTACCCGCTGTGTGTCCGTCATTGACTGTTACGGTCACAGAGGTTTCATTGCCAGCCTTGTCGGTGGCAACGATTGTCTGTGTACCCTCCGCCGGATTCAGCGTAAGCTGATTGTTTTCAAGCGGAACTTCATCGCCGTTTACTTTCACACTTTCAATATACTCTTCCGTAACGGTAACCGTCTGTGCTTCACAGTAGGTCTTGCCGTTTTCAACGCCCGAAATGACAGGCGCAGTGGCGTCTAATACAACACCCTCGGAGGAAAGGTAGGTAACATTGCCTGCGTGGTCGGTTAACTTTGCATAGACAACATATTTGTTGTCGGGATTGATATTGAATGCACCGTCGTATTCCGTAAATTCTTTGCCTGCAAGGTCTGCCTGTGTTAATGCAGTATCTCCGCTGTGAAGATAATATTCAACCTTAACAGCCTTATCATCGGTATAGCCGTCACGATTATAGCTATCGTCGGCTGCCGTTATTGCTACGCTTTGCGTATCCTTAAAGAACAAGCCAAAGGTAATTGTGTTGAGGAAGCTGTTCCATTTATTTATGCCAACGCTGATTTCTCCGGTCGGTGCTGTTGAGTCGGTAAGCAGACTGCCGTATTCTGCATGACATGTGTCACAAACCGCCTTGTTGAAATAGCTTGCCTCTCCACCGTCGCAGTCGCCGTCTTCAGAGCCGTTACAGCCATCAACAGTGCAGTAGCGTGTATGCGTTGAGTCACCTTTTGACTGCCATTCGCCGTAGCTATGATCGGCATTTGCCGCAGTAATTGTATATCCGCATTCACAGATAACCGCAGTGGTGCAGTCACCGTCATCCGTGCCGCTCTCCGTCAGCTTGCCTTTGCCGGTAAAGTGAGGAACAACGCCGGTTTCCCCGTTGTCGTTGCGTTCAAATCCATCTTCAGCATAGCTGAGGGAGACAGACGCTCCCGTACCGGCCAGAGTTCCAATATTGTAAACGTTTCTCCCGGTCTCAGTCTCCCAATCGTAATTCCATTCACTTGCATAGTTCTCAATATCGCTGAGACCGTAGCAGTTTTTGATGGTTACGGCCTTGGCTTCACCAACGATACCGCCGACGCGGCTTCCGCTGTGGAGATATCCGAGATTGGCGCAGTTATAGAAATTGGAGTTGCTGGCCATGCCTGCGATTCCGCCGCACTGGTGTATAGAGCGATTTACATTATCAATATTGGTTTCATTCCAGCAGTTTTTGAAGGTTGAATCGCGATCTCTGCCGGCCAGTCCGCCGAGAATCTGGCTTCCATTGACAGAACCGGAGGTGTGGACACCGTTGAAGCTGCAATTATCCGACTCGCCAACGATACCCGCTGTTGCATAGCAGGTGGTAGAGAGAATATTGTTTTCGCCAACGCAGTTTATGAAATCAGTTCTGTAGCTCATGCCGGCAAAAATGCCGGCTTTGCCGTAGCCATATTGGGGGTTGTCACGAGTCAATCGAACGTAGCTGTTTTTGATGGTCAGATCTTTGACACAGCTTCTTTGAACCGCATTACCATACAGATAACTGAACAGCCCGACGTAATCAGCACTATCACTGTTGATGTACATTCCCGAGATGTAATGGTTATTGCCGTCAATATGCCAGACGGCCTTTGGGGCTGGGGTCCATGCATACGGGTTGGATGCAGCGGTTTCACCTGTTTTCGTAAAACTGCCGCTCTGATCAAATGTGCCGTCATTGAGAATGATGTCATTCGTGAGCTTGACAAAATAGCTCCCTTCGGCGGGGAGTGTTGCCAGCTACGCAAGCTCCTCGCCTGTGGAAATGAGATACGGGTCGCTCTCACTTCCGCTGCCGGAAGGCGCTTTCGTGCTTCCGTCCCACACATCCGGTCCTGCCGCCAGCGCCACCGTGGGCAGCAGACTCAGGCACAGGCAGAACGTCAGCAGGATGCTTATAATTCGTTCTTTCATGGTTTCAGTCCTCCTTTTGGATTGCTTTCAGGTTGTATTTCATCACAAATAATTCCAATGTTTCTTTCAGCACTTCTATCTGGGATTTCAGATAAAACTCATCCTCAAACAGTGCGTAATGCACGCAGGCTCGGATCAGAATGAAAATCAGCGGTGTGATTTTTTCATATGGAATCCCCAGTTTTGGCTCTAAGCTCTTAGCATATTCGGTGTATCGTTCGTTTACACCCTCAAAGAATTTCTTGCCGTACTCTCGGTATTTCGGGTGGGTATACACCTGATACATCAGGCGGTATTTCTTTCCGTGTTTTTCTGCCGTCCAGTAGGGAATCTCGTCGATAAACCTCCACAAGTCCTCCACATCGGTGGGGGCTTTCGCCATAAAATCATCTTCCACCTTACTCATACAGTATTCGGTGGATTTCACAATCAGGTCGTCGAGATTGTCAAAATACTGGTACAGGCTCGCGACATTACAGCCGCAGGCGTCCGCAATCGCCTTTATTCCGACAGAGGAAAATCCGTTCTCCGCATAGCAGTCGTAGCACTTTTCCATGATCTCGATTTGCTTATGCCTGCGGGCTTCTTCGTTTACAGTGCGCAATCGTTCTCCCCTTCTCTGCTAATAAAGTAAATGTTCATTTATATTATACTGTTTTCGCTTTGATATGTCAACCGAAGAATGGAAAAATCATAGATATTTTTACGGATTTTAAGAGCCGCTGAATCTTCCCTGCATCATATTTACCTCCGAATGTTTTGAACGGTTGTACCCGATAAGCCGGAAAGCAGAAATTGTCACCGTATATTATAGAAAAGCTGTGACAGCACTCGAATGTGCGGAGATAAAGATTGCCCCGATGCGTTTCAGTTTGTCTGATGCGCATCGGGGCTTTTGCGTTTTAACAGGTTTCTTTTTCGGAAAGTTCACTTGAAACTTGTCAAGAATTTCGGACTGATAGAAGGGTGAATCGTGAAGAAGTAATAAGTAAGCCCCAAAGACTGATGCCTTTGGGGCTTTGGTGCCGGTGATCGGGGTCGAACCGATACGGTATCGCTACCACTGGATTTTGAGTCCAGCACGTCTACCAATTCCATCACACCGGCGTTGTTGACTGTTATAGTATATCATAATCCGCAGGAAAATGCAATAGCCTTCCGAAATTTTTTCACCATCTTTTTCGTTTGCGTTTTGAAATCGGCGCGCGTTGTTATATTGCGATGTTCCGAAGAAAAAAGAAAGGATGTTTTTTGAAAGCATCCTTTCTTACATGGCTTTTTGTGGGATTATTCCATTTCCGTGAGCAGATCAATAACGTTTTTATCGCCGTATACGCCCTTCCAGTCCGCCTCGAAGGTGGCAATAGCCGCATCGGTGAGCGGACGGTAGATCAGATGCTGCAGCACATCGGGGCTGACCGTAACTGCCTGGCTGCCTGCCATCAGAACGCGGTGCACCTGTTCGACATTTTTGAAGCTGGCGCTGAGCACTTTGGTTTTCAGCCCGTGAATACGGAACAACTCCACAATCTCGGATACCACGAGAGAGCCGTCGGTTCCGATGTTGTCCAGGCGGTTGACATACGGCGCGACAAAGTCTGCACCCGCCTCTGCGGCGATCAGCGCCTGCTGCTGTGTAAAGCAAGCGGTCGCCGTGATCTGAAAGCCGCGGCGCTTGAGCTGCATCATCGCCTTCAGTCCTTCTTCGGTAATCGGAATTTTGATAAAGAAATTGCCGCCGACCAAGTGCTCAATCGCTTCTGCCTCTTTGATGATATACTCTGCTTTTTCGCTGGTGGCCTGCACGTGCAGCATTTTCTCCGGGCCGATAATCTGACGGATTTCTTTGAGCAATTTTGAGAAATTCGTGTTTTCCTTTGCAATGATGCTGGGGTTGGTCGTGACACCTGCGATGGGATAGTACTCATTGCAGCGGCGAATTGCATCCAAATTTGCGGTATCAACAATGTAAATCATTTTTCAAAAAACCGTCCGTTTCTATTTAATGTTAGCGCTATTATAGCGCTCTATTATGACACGTGGATGAATAAAGCAATAATAATAACGCATTCTTCCTTTACGTTGCCGTTGCATTTCACGCATTTATCTTTTCAAAAAACGGAAGTGTATCCAGCGATGCCTGCACGCGCCGCTTGCCCGGCCCTGAAAAGACCTTGCCGTCGCTGCCCTTCCACGTTCCGGCGGGAAAGACGACGTCGCGCTCCCGCTTTCCTTTTTCCAGTACAGGCGCAACAAGCAGCGTATCGCCGACCATGAACTGATCGGTGACGCACTCCATGCCCTCACCCGGAAAAACGTATTCCATATACCGAATGATCGGCTCGCCGGTTGTTCCCGCCTCGCATGCCAGCTCGTATATCTGCTCTGCCCAGCGCTCGTGAATTTTCCCCGCGTCGATGCAGCGCTGTGCGTTTTCCGGTGAGAGAATACGCCAGGGCGCGGCAGAATACTGCATCATCGGCATCAGCGCGGCACACTGCGCGTATCGGACGAAAAGCTCCTCATCCACCGTTTCATTCCCGGTTTTAAAATCTTCATAGTCGCCACCGCCGATCATATCGGGACAGCCGAACGGATAACCGAGGATGGACTGCGTCAGAGCACTCGGCACCAGCAAATCGACGCCGCCCTCCCAGCGGTGCCGCTTGTCGCTCAAACGCTGCACCAGCGGCAGTCCCTGCGCGCCGAAGCAAGCGCGGAATTCGTTATAAGCATAATTGCTGCCGAGTTTGGCCCACAGTGTGCACTGCCCCTGCAGCGGAACGGATTGATCAAAGAAGACATCCTCCGCTTTGCAGAATTTCACATCCCCCGCATCAAATTTGAAGCCGTCAATATGATATGCTTCCATCAACCGGTCAAGCTGTGCGCGCATCCACGCCACCGCCTCGGGGTTTGTCAGATCCAGCACCGCGCTGTTTCCGTTCCACCAGCGGCGTATGTTGGCTTTTCCGTTGCTGCCTTTCAGCAGGCAGCCTCTTTGCTCCAGATAGCGGAACTCGACGCTGTCCGGCGAGATAAAGGGACATACCCACAGCATCACGGAAAAGCCCATTTCGTGCAGCTTGTCAACCATGCCGCGCGGATCCGGGAAGGTTTGGTGATCGAATTCCCATTTTCCGTAATAATAGTCCCAGTTGTCATCGATCATCAGGATACCGGGTGGCAGCCCGTTGTCCAGAATTCCCTGCGCATAGCGCAGAACATCCGCCTGGTTCTGATGATAATTCAGTTCAATCCAGGTGTTATACTGCGGCTGCGTGAAAAATTCCTTCGGCGGAACCTTTCCGTCGGCGGGAAAGTGACGCTTTGCCGCCGCGCAAAAGGCGCCGCGCAGATTCTCATATCCTTCATATAGGCGCGGCTCGCCGGCGCACTGATCCGCAATGATTTCTCCGTTTTTCACATGGAGGTCAAAGGCGCGCTCACAGTAAATATACCTACCCTTGGAGGATAAGAGAAACGGCGCCTCCTGATTGGTCGAATAATTCTCCGTACTTTGATAGCAGTCATAGTCAGAGCCGGCGTGCAGCGGATAATGCGTGCAGTCCTCGACGCGGAAGCCGTACCAATATTCATTTTCCAAAATTTTTACGTTCAGATTCATTAGCGTTTCCTTTCCGGATCCTTTGGCAACAAAGGCACCTCGATTGTATCTCCCAGTGCGAACGAATAGATTTGTAGGGATCGCACCGGCTTTTTGGTCATGGATTCACAGGCGAATTGATAGTATTGCAGTTGTCTTGTGTGTCGTTGAAGCAGGGTTTGGATCACATCGTTTTTGTTTTCAAGCTGTTGGGCGGAAAAATCATCGGTTTTATAGTCCAGAATCACAATGCCGTCCGCTTCTTCCCAAAAACAGTCGATGACTCCCTGCACCAATACGCTTTCCTCAGTAAGCGCTTGCTGAAGGGCGCTGTCCTGTGCCAGCATTTTCGCCGGGAAACGGCAGGTGAACCGCTTTTCGCGCCAAAGGCGCTTGGCTGCCTTCATCTGTGAAAACACAGCGCTGTGCACAAACGCATCGATCCAGTCACGGCGAATGCGCTGTGCGTCCGTCGCAGAGAGAAAACGGTCCTTTTTCAGGCGTTCGATTTCGCATTCCACCCCGCTGTGCGCAAGCTGACGATAATCGCAAAACTGCATGAAAACATGCGTTGCAGTACCGCGCAGCGCACCGCTCTGCGCACGCTGCGGCTCCATAAACAGCGGGAGGGGGACGGCCTTTTCCGTTGTGTATGTGCCGCCCGTGGGCGCCGCGTCGACGCAAAGCGCGATGGGCTGTGCTGCATCGTCCAGCACGCCGGGATACAGCTTGGAGACTGCAATCTTGGAGGGGATCGCCGCTGTGTGCTGATACGGGTAGACGTAGTCCATTCGTTCCTGCAAAAGGCGGAAAATCTCCTCCGTGTCCGGCGCCCTCTCTGTCGGCTCCTCTGCCGTGTGCAGCGCGTCTTGTGCCTGTGTCTGCATCGGCTGCTTGGTCTCGTCGGCGGTATGCAAGGTCAGCTCATAATAGGGAGATTGCGAATCCATGGCCGCCTGCAGAATCATTTGGAGAGAGGTGGCGCAATTCCAGAATACATATGGGCTGTCCCCGTTGAACGCCATTTTTTTCAGGGTCTGCTGCGGATTTGCCATCTCCCCGGTGATGTACAGACGCTCCTTTGCGCGCGTCATCGCTACATACAGAACGCGCAGCTCTTCTTCAATGCTCTCCCGGCGCAGTGTTTCCGCCATGTTTTCATAGATCGGAGTCTTGATGCGGATGCAGCCGCTGGGATCAATGTATTTCGCGGTTACGCCGAGTTTTTCCTCGATCAGAAAATACCCCTTTTTGTCCTGATCGTTAAATTGCTTCCCCGTATTGGACAAAAAGCATACCGGAAATTCCAGTCCCTTTGATTTATGCACGGTGATAATTTGCACGGCGTCCGGCGTGCCGTTGGACAAATTGGCGCGCTGCAGGGTGGTTTTGCTGTCGATGATATCCGTAATGTATGTAATAAACTGATATAAGCCCTGGAACGAACCGTGTTCAAAATGGCGTGCGTATTCATAAAACATCATCAGATTCGCCCGCATCTGCCCCGGATCGGCATAACCGCTGTTTCCCACTGCTTTGCCCTGTTCATATGCCATGCCCAACAGCCCGGTGTCGCAATACAGCTGCCAGAGCAGCTGATCGACCGGTAGCTCTGAGGCAAGCGCGCGGTACTGCGCAAGCTTGTTTAAAAAGCGTTCTCCCTTAGGAAAGGGATTGGCGGCTGTATAAGCCTCCAGCGCGTCAAAGAGCGTGATTTCTTCCGGATGCTGCTGGCGCACGGCAATCAGCTCATCCAAAGAAAAATCATAAAGCGGGCTTTTCAGCACGGCAGCCAGATAAATATCCTTCAGTGGGTTGTTGATGACATGCAGCAGCGAGAGCACCAGCAGCACCTCCGGATTTTCAAAAAAGTCCGGGGCGGCTTGATTGACTGACGCAATGCCGTAGCGCTGCAAGGCTTCTTCATAGACTTGCGCCGCGGCTTTGTTGGAGCGCATCAAAATGGCAATGTCTTTCTTTTGCAGGGGCGTGCCGTCTCCCTTTTTTCCGTCTTTCAGCAGGTGCGCGATTTCCCGCGCGGTCCATTCCGCTTCGGATAGAGAGACCTCCGATGCAGCGTCCTCTTCTTTGATTTCTTCGGATGCCGCGTCGGTTTTTACGGGCTTATCAAAGATATGAATCTGCACTTTTGTCTGCATATCCTCTCTGCTGCCGCGCTTTGCATGGATCAGGCGATCCTGCTGCTGATAAGGCGTTGCGTCGGAGATATGAAACAAAAACTCAAACAAATCGTTGGTAAAGCCGATGATGTGTTCGTTGCACCGAAAGTTTTCAGACAAAAAGATTGCCGCCGTCGGCGCACCGTCTTCCAGCTCATACTGCCGGCGGTAAGCGCGGAACAGCTGCGGCGTCGAGCCGCGAAAGGAATAAATGCTTTGCTTGATATCGCCGACCATAAACAGATTGTCCGGCTTTGCAATGCAGGAAAAAATGCGATCCTGCAACGGGTTGATGTCCTGATACTCGTCAATATAGATCTCACGGTATTTGTCTCCGACGCGGCGTCCGAGATCCGTCGGCGCATCGGTCTTCGGGTCATAGAGCAGCCGGAGCGCCAAACGCTCCAGATCGGAAAAGCTCATAACGCCCTTTGTGCGCTTTTTGGCAAACAGACGTCTGTCATAGATTTCCATCAAAGCGGCGATGTCCCGCATCAGGGCGCTCTGATCTGCTGCGATCATCTTTTCGGTATCAGCATCGATCGAAAAAATGCGCCGGAACGTGACGTCCTTTCTTTTCTTATATTCCCGCCGCAATTTCTCCGCCCACTCCGTTTCCGCTGTCGGAATCGCCCCATTTGCCTTTCGCGCGCGAATCGGGCAGGGTTGCCGGAGCAGGCTGCCCGCAGTTTGTCGGTCATGGCGGGAAAAAGCATCGGAAAGCGCCTGCGCCTGCTCTGCGAAAAATGCCATCATCGGCGCATATGCGGCGTAATCCGGATTTTTTTCAATCAGTTCCTTTCCGTATTCAAAGCGGTCTGCAAAATAGCAATAGCGTTCTGCCTCCCATTGCATGCTCTGTTGGCCGATCTGCGTATCCCAAAAGGAGGTTCCCTTCGCCGCATACTCCTCCCACATCGCATGCTGCTGCTTGAGCCAGTCCACGCCGTTCGGCTGATTTTCCACCGTGTGGTATATGCTGAGAAAGGCGTCTGTCAGATCGTCTGTGCGTTTTCCGCTGTAAAAGCGGGCGCAAAACGCGTCAAAGTCTGCAAAGCGGTTCTTCACGTCCGTTGTCACGTTCTCATAGCAATCCTCGATCAGCTCATCCATCACGGATTTTTCCAGCAGCTTCATTTCCGTTTCGTCGCCCATTCGCATATTTCCCGGCAGTCCCAAAGCTTGAAAATTGGACTGAATCAGGTTTTTACAAAAGCTGTGAATCGTGGAAATCTGCGCCGTGCCTAAAAGCCGCAGCTGTCTTTGCAGGGCTTCGCTGTTGGGCTGCAGAGACAGCCGCTCTTTGATCGCATTCCGAATCTTTAGCTTCAGATCCGCCGCAGACGCCTTGGTAAAGGTTACCACCAAAAGCTCCGTCACGCTGACCGGATCGGCGGGATCGGTGAGACGGCGGATGATGCGCTCTGTCAGCGTCGTCGTTTTGCCGGAACCGGCGGCAGCGGAAACGAGAATTGAGCAGTTCCGCTTTTCAATCGCTTCCTGCTGCGCAGCAGTCCATTGTTTTGTGTTGGAATCTGTCACGTCTCATCCCTCCTCCGTCTGTCCTGTCCGGCGGCAGACCGGCTTGTATGAACACCATTGACACGGAATGCTTTTCCCTGTCCTGTCGCACAGGGGGATAGCATCCGCACTGCCGCCGCGCAGCAGCCCTGTGATCTCAGTTACGGTTTTTTCCAGCTGCTGCTTTAGCTCTCCCATCGACTCCAATGAAGCGAGCGGCGCTGTATAGCGCATGTCGTAGGTTCCGTCATTTTTCAGCGTGACGGGAATATATTTGCCGCTTAAATCCTTTTCCATGGCGGCAAGCACTTCCCGATCGTCAAGCAGATAGCCGCTTCGCTTAAAGCTTTTTTCAATCAGTTTTCGGATTTGCTCATCGCTTTGGCCAAAGTCGGCGGCGACATCCGGCGCTTTTGCGCTCACATACAACACGCCCGCCGGTACAACCTCAGAGTCGAAATGCTTTTCCCCGTTCGCCCAGAGGGAAAACAGGTAAATCAGCATCTGCATGTTCAGCCCCTGCCGCACCTGCTCCAGATCAAATTTTTTCGTTCCGGTTTTGTAATCAATGACGCGAAGATAAGTTTTTCCGCGGTTTTTCCAGATGTCAACACGGTCGATTCTGCCGGACAAAACCACTTCGTTCCCTGCGTCATCCGTGATGCAAAGGCCGGGAACCGCGGCGGTATTCTCTTCTCCCACCGACAGTTCAAAGGCTGCCGGGGCAAAGGCGCTCTGTTCAAATTCCGCAATCAGATTACGGATCAGAAGCCGCGTGGTGCGCTTCATCCTCGCAAAGAGCGCACGCAGCCGACGCGAATGCAAAATTGCCGCGTCGCTGCCGCTGACCTTAAGTAGATAATCCTCGATATACCGATCTACCATGGCGTCAATCTGCTCATCGGTAAAATCCGGCTTCTCCGTCGCCGCATAGGCTCGGACAAATCGCTCCATCACAAAATGGATGAAATTTCCCGTGTCGGCAGCGCCGAAGGAAACCTTCTCACTGGAATCGAGCTTTAGGATGTAATCGCAGAAATAGGCAAAACGGCACTGCACATATCGCTCCAGCCGGGAGGGAGACATCTGCATATGTCTGCCAAGCAGCGTCTGCATCAAATCAGGATGGACCTGCTGTGAGGAGGTGGAAAGAGACTGTGCCGATTCCAGCGCCAACAGTCGGTCAAACGCCGCAACCCCCGCGTCACGGTAATAGCGCATCATCGCCTGCCCGATCGCCGTGCCCTGAAAACGCCCGTATTGCTCCGCTGCCGCCTCTTTGCCCCAAAGCACCGACTCATACGGCAGTGACGCGGAATAGATGACCGAAGCGCCGGAAAGCCTTTCCACGCGGGAAAAGGCGAAGGATGTGAGATATTCCCCGCCGGACAGATCGGAGGAGTAGGCGCTGACGGTCACGCTCTTTGCCGCACAGCCGATGGCGTAATAAAAATAAAACGATTCGTCTGCGTTGCACGATTCCGTATCCGGTGAGAGCGCAATCTGATATTGCTTGAGCACCTCTTTTTCCGAATCGGAGAAAAACGGGTTTTCTGACGAATTCATGGGGAAAGAGCCCTCTGTTACGCCGATCAGATACATATGTACGCAGTTTTCCGGTCGGAGCAAGGCGGCGTCGCCAAAGGTAACGCAGTCCACCCCGGCGGGAATCGTTCCGATATCCGTATCGGATACCAGCATATCCAACAGATACAGATATTGCTCTGCCGTCAGCTTTTCCTCTCCGCACAGCTCTGTCAACTCGTCGCACAAAGCACAAAATGTATCCCACAGCTGCGCGGTCAGATCGCGCTGTCGCAGATAACCGAGCTTTTCATACAGCGACGCTTTTTCCCGCAGCTTGTGCGGCACCCGCAGCTCTGCGAGCAAATTCACAAGCAATTCGGTAAACGCCGCGGCGCTCATCCCGGCGGATGCGGCTCCAACCGTTTCAATAAACGGGAAAATGCTTTCGCGCAGCTTTTGCTTCGCCGTGTTGACAATTTGCAGGCGTTTGGCGGCGCGTTCCGAGGTTTGCGGCACAAATCCATCCGGATTCATGTACCAGTCCTCTTCTTCCCAAAACCGTTTGCCGCTTAACTTCCACATCTCGGCATAGTTTTCAAAGCATGCGCGCTCCTGATCCGTCAGGGGCAAATAATCGGTTTTGATCAGTGAGATCACGTCGTCACGTCTGCTGTTGTAGATACAGCAGCGCAGCAATGAGTATACAAAACGAAACAGCGATTTTTCACTCAGTACATCTCTGGCAGAAAAATAAAACGGAATCCCGTATTTTGCAAACGCGCTGTCCAATATCCCGCGATAGCGCTCGATATCCCGGGATACCACGGTGATATCCCGGTAGCGGCACCCCTCCTGCACGCGGCGCAAAATATCCCGACAGATAAAATCGGCTTCATCATGCACCGTTGGGTGCATAAACAGGCGGATCGCATCCTGTGCCGCATCGGAAGATGCCGGTGCGCAGACCGCGCTGTCAGCGCGCAAATCCCATAACTTGCTTTTTAACGCGATCAGATTGGCTTCGGAACACCGCCGCTGTTCTGTCAGCACAACAGATTCCCATTCTCTGCCGTTTCTGCGTAGAATACGCGTCACGTTGCGGTGCGTCTGTATCATGCGGGAAAACATCCAGGCAAGCTCCTGTTCCTGCGGCAGACAGGAAAAAGAAACGGTCAGCTGCTTTGCCTGGGCGGCAATGTGCTCTAAAATCAGATACTGCACCGGCGTAAAGCCGTGATATCCGTCGAGGTATACATGCATTCCGCGGAAAAAATCCGCGCCGTCCAAAAGCTCTGCGGCCAGCTGCAAATCCTCGCTTGCATCGTAAAAATCGCCGTCCAGCTGAGCGTCATAAGCCGCGTAAATCAGGGAAAAATCCGTGGTTTTATCAGCGAGATGACGGTGCGCATGGGAGGGGTCGGCACGCATTGTTTCGCTCGCGTGCTGCAGCTGCGCCGGGGTGATGCAATAGGTGCGAAATTCGTCAATCATGCCGATCAGTCCGTCCAACGTTCCTTTGTCACAGGCGTCTATTTTTTGGTAAGTACTGAGATTTTGCGCGACGCTTTGCAGCGCACGCGACATGACAATTCGCTTTCCGCCGTGCGTCAGAGGGCGGCGATTCAGACCGCCGTACGTGCGAAAGATGAGATTTGCAAGGCGGTTGAAATTGAGAATCTCCAGATCCACAGTCGGTACATCGGAAAGAGCCGAGGTGATTCGTAGCTCGGTATTCATCGAGTCCTGTTCCGGGATCAGAAGCATCACACGCTCTCCGAGCAGAAGGTCTGCCCGGATTTGCGCAGTGATTTCATAGGATTTTCCGCTGCCGCTGTGACCTAAATATAATCTGTCCACAAGTTTTCTCCTGCAAGCTGTATTTTCATCAATACAGTTTACCATATTTTCAGCGGAAAGTAAAGAGCGCCGGCAGGATTTGAGGCGTTTTTCAAACCCGCCCCAGCACATTATTTTTTTCGTTTTCCCGGAAAAAGCAGCGCCATCAGACAGCCCATCACGATTGCCGTCGTGATGCCCCCTGCCGTTCCCTGCAAGCCGCCGGTGATGATGCCCACCGCACCCATCTCTCCGATCGCCTTTTGCACGCCCTTTGCCAGGCTGAAGCCGAATCCGGTCAGGGGCACTGTCGCACCGCATCCGGCAAATTTCACGAGCGGCTCATAAACGCCGATCGCCGTCAGAACCACACCGCTGACGACATATAAAACAAGAATGCGCGCCGGAGTCAACTTGGTCAGATCAATCAGCAGCTGTGCAATCACGCACAGCGCGCCGCCGACAACAAAGCACCAAACCCACGGCATCACGGCTGACATGCTCATTTTTCCACCACTCCTTTGTTGCAAAATTCCACCAGATGCGCAATTCCCGGAATCGACAACCCCTGCAGCACGCTCCCCGCGCTCAGCATTGCGCCGGTGCACAGCAGCAAAACGCGGTTAAGCTCTCCGCGCCGCATCCGATTCAATATATGCGAGCAAAGCACCGCACCGCTGCACCCGCATCCGGAGCCGCCTGCGTGCACATCCTGCTTTTTTGTGTCGTATATCATCAGACCGCAGTCCTCATAAATGCCGGTCAAATCATACCCCTGCGTGCGCATCAGCTCCAGTACAATATCCTTGCCGACCGCGCCCAGATCACCGCTTAAGATCAGATCAAAATCCTCCGGCTGTGTGCCAGACTGCCTGAAGAATCGGGTGAGCGTGTCCAAAAACGCCGGCGCCATCGCGGCGCCCATGTTGTTGGCGTCCTTGATTCCCGCATCCACAACGCGCCCCGGCAAAACAGAGCGAACAATCGGTCCCGCCCCATCTTTTCCGAGCATCACCCCGCCAGCCGCCGTCACGGTCCACTGTGCACTTGGCGTGCGCTGACCGCCGTATTCGATCGGCGTGCGAAACTGGCGCTCCGCTGTGCAAAAGTGCGAGGATGCCACGGCAATCGCCTTCTGCATTAACCCCCCGGCAACCATGCACGAGGCGAGCATGATGCTTTCCGCCATGGTGGAGCAGGCGCCGTACAGACCGAAAAAAGGAATATCAAAATCTTTCAGTCCATAGCCGGATGCTGCGCATTGATTTTGCAAATCGCCTGCGAAAATCCCATTGATTTGATCTTCACCGACGCCTGTTTTCTTCAATAAAAGCTGAAACATCTGCCGCTGCATTTCACTTTCCGACTGTTCCCAGGTGGGCATCCCGAATTTATCGTCCTGATCGTGCAGATCAAATTCTCCGCCAAGCGGCCCCTCGTGCTCTTTTTCTCCCACTACGGAAGCGTAACCGATGACCGACGGCGGCGTCTGAAACAAAATCCAACTGTCCATAGATCGCATCCCCTTTTTACTTTTTTTGTTATTATCTTCGCAATGATACAAAATATTCTTTTTCTTGTTATTGCAATTTGGAGAGTATTTTGCTATGATAATATCAGTATCACCCGCGCGTGCGAAGGCTCAGATGACGAATGATAAAAATTATACCTCACTGAGCAAAAAACCGGGAGCAGCCGCCAAACCACGCCGCTATCCGAACAAATCGCGGCGAACGGATGCATCCTGCCAAAGCGTGCACCGGCACAGAAAAGCACGGGAGTGCGCTCCGCCTTACGAAATGGATTGTAATCAACTTTGAGAGGTAAAAAAATGAAACATTTGATCCGCATCTTCTGTCTTCTTCTCGCCGTACTCCTATTTGCCGGCTGCGCTGCATCCGATCGGAACATCCAAGATGAGACCGACACCGAAACGGAAAGCGCTGCATCAAGCAGCATTGCCGAGACGAGTGATGCTGCAACCACAGCCGTTTCCGAAGCGCAAGAGCCGGCCGCCTCCCTGCCCGACTCTGTGCCGCCGGAATATATCTTTACCAGCGGTGCGGGCGCATGGCGAACCTTTCTCAAACTGAACCGCGACGGTACGTTTTCCGGCGAATATTCAGATTCCGACATGGGCGACGCATCGGAGGAATATCCCAACGGAACGGTATATCTTTGCGAATTTCAAGGAACATTCGAAAACATACAAAAAGTGAATGAATATACCTATACAATGACGCTGAAGGAACTGAAAATGCGCGATCCCCTGGGGAAAGAATGGATTGAAGACGGAATCAGATATGTTGCAAGCGACGCAAGCGGGATTGCCGGCGGAACGGAGTTTAAAGTATTCTTTCCGCAGACGCCGCTTGACGAGGTGCCGGAAGAATTTCTGACTTGGTGGCCGGGACGTTACACACAGTCTGAAGCGCCGGTCAGCACACTTTCTACTTACGGAATTCTAAACTGTACAACCGGAGAAGGCTTCTTTCACTAAACTGCTTTCAAATTTCTTCAAAAAAGGTCTGCAAAATTGCAGACCTTTTTTATGCTGCTGATGCGGCTTCTTCTTTGCAGAGAGAATAAACACAAACTGATTTTATCCATCGTTAAAAATGCTGCATCAGCCAATATACCACACCGTACAAAACGCTTGCCACCGTGCCGTACACGATCACGGGACCTGCCACGACAAAGAGCTTTGCCCCAAGCCCCATCACAAACCCCTCGGCTTTATTGTCGATTGCCGGGGATACGACCGCGTTGGAAAAGCCGGTGATCGGAACCAATGTTCCGGCGCCTGCGTGTTTTGCAATGCCGTCAAACAGTCCGAGCCCCGTAAGAATCGCCGCGATTGCAATCAGCGTTGCGGGAACCAGAATTTTCACGACATCCTCCTTGATATTCAGAGCAAGATACATACGGTAAAAGATTTCGCCGATGATGCAAATCAACCCGCCGAACAAAAACGCTTTGACACAGTCGGTGAACAACGGCGATTTCGGCGACTTGGATTTGACATATTTTTCATAGGTTTTTTGATCCATATTCATTGCAGGATTCCCCCATCATTTTTTCATTTCCGTTATTTCGCCACAGCAGAAACGTCCGAATTGTTTATGTTATATATTCTCCGGCAAAAAATGATTTTTATACAACCGCCGGGTCATAAAGAGAGAAACGCACGCATAAGGTTGTACCGATCAAAAAACGATTAAGCAGAGGAACTATACGATGTTGAAAAAAACCGTAACACTGATTCTTTCGTGCGCCCTGCTCCTCACCTGCACCGTTCAGCTAACTGCGGCGGCAACCTTTTCCGACAGCTTTGACGCAAAAAGCGTGATTCTGATGGAGCAATCCACCGGCGAGGTTTTGTATGAGTACAACGCGGATGAGGCGCTGCCGCCCGCGTCTGTGACAAAGGTGATGACCGTCTTGCTGGTTTTGGAAGCGCTCGACGCCGGAAAAATCAAAACGGAGGATCCGGTGACCGTCAGCGCATACGCTACCTCTATGGGCGGCTCGCAAATATACCTCAAGGAAAATGAGGTGATGAGCGTTAACGATCTGCTCAAGGCAGTGGTCGTCGCATCTGCCAACGACGCCACGGTTGCACTCGCGGAATATCTCTGCGGCTCAGAAGAATCCTTTGTTGCGCTGATGAACGAGCGCGCAAAAGAGCTTGGTATGAACAACACGACCTTTCAGAATACAAACGGCTTGGACGACAGCGACGAGGGACACCTGACCAGCGCGCGGGACATCGCCATCATGAGCCGCGAGGTGTTAAAGCATCCGAAGATATTTGAATATTCCACCATTTGGATGGATTCCGTGCGTGACGGCGCCTTTGGGCTTACCAACACAAACCGTCTGATTCGCTATTACAACGGCGCCAACGGGCTGAAAACCGGTTCCACCTCTAAAGCGGGCTTTTGTATCAGCGCTACCGCTGTGCGCGACGGTATGCAGCTGATTGCCGTGGTTATGGCCAGCTCGACAAGGGACACACGAAACGCGCTTGCCGCTTCTTTGCTCGATTGGGGCTTTGCAAACTACGCAGTGACCGAATTTGAAGGTAAAGAAACAAAGACGATCCCCGTGAAAGGCGGCGTGCAAGACGCCTGCGGAGCCGCTTATCCCGCTGCATCTTTTGTCGGCGAGAAAAACAGCGGAAAAATCGAACAGAAAATTCAGTGCAACGAATTTCTGTCAGCGCCCGTGAAAAAAGGAGACGTTGTCGGCAGTGTGGTCTATCTGCGGGGAGAAGAAGAGCTCGGCAAAACGGATATTTTGGCAACGGAAGACATCCCGCGCATCACATTCGGTCAGGTTTTGATCCGACTTTTACAAAAAACATGCTTTTCTTCATGATATATTCATAAAATTGCCATTCTTTTCTGTTGCAAGTTGTCATGTTTTTGTGTATCATTACCCTGACTGCATAAAATACTAACAAACAATTCGGAGGACAATAAAATGGCAGTAACGCTGAATGACAAATATTTAAGCAAGTTCGTCGGCAGTGACGAGTTGTGCGGGATTGCATCCGCAGTTGACGCCGCGAAAAACGCCGTCATGAACAAGAGCTCGCTGGGCAGCGATTTCCTCGGTTGGGTCAATCTCCCCGTCGATTATGACAAGGAGGAATATGTGCGCATCAAGGCTGCTGCACAGAAAATCCGTGAAAGCTGCGACGTGCTGATCGTCATCGGAATCGGCGGCTCCTATCTGGGTGCGCGTGCCGCAATTGAGTTTATTAAAAGCCCGCTGTACAACAACTTGAAAAAAGACACGCCCGACATCTATTTCGCAGGAAACAATATCAGTGCACAGGCCGTTCAGGAGCTGTTGGAAATCTGCGAAGGCAAGGACGTTTGCCTCAATGTAATCTCCAAATCCGGTACAACCACCGAACCGGCGATTGCGTTCCGCATTTTCCGCGATATGCTGATTCACAAATACGGTGAGGATTGCATTAAAGACCGTGTGTATATCACCACCGACCGCGTAAAGGGTACGCTGAAGAAGTTTGCCGATGAGGTCGGCTGCGAGACCTTCGTGGTGCCGGATGACTGCGGCGGACGTTATTCTGTTCTGACCGCTGTCGGTCTGCTGCCTATCGCCGTTGCCGGAATTGATCTGGACGAAATGATGAAAGGCGCTGCCGACGCACGCCAGAAGTTCACTACGGCGCCGCTGGAGGAAAATGATTGCCTGAAATACGCCGCATACCGCAACATTCTGCTGCGCAAGGGCAAAAACACCGAGATTCTGGTCGGCTATGAGCCCTGCATGCTCATGATGAACGAATGGTGGAAGCAGCTGTACGGCGAGAGCGAAGGAAAGGACAACAAGGGACTCTTCCCCGCTTCCGTAGTTTTCACCACGGATCTTCATTCGTTGGGACAGTATATTCAGGAAGGTCAGCGCAACCTGTTTGAAACGGTTGTCAACATCAAGGATACCGGCGCAAAGGTCAGTGTTCCTGCTGACGCTGCCAATGTGGACGGACTGGATTTTCTGACCGGCAAGTCTCTGGAATACATCAATTCCAAGGCATTCAGCGGCGCGGTAATGGCGCATGTGGACGGCGGCGTGCCCAATATGATTCTGGATGTCGATGCAAGAGACGCATATCACTTCGGTTATATGGTATATTTCTTTGAGTTTGCCTGCGGTGTATCCGGTTATATCCTGGGCGTCAATCCGTTTAACCAGCCCGGCGTGGAGGCATATAAGAAGAACATGTTCGCACTGCTCGGCAAGCCCGGCTATGAGGAACATAAAAAGGAACTGGATGCGAAAATGAGCGCACTGTAAAAGTCCTGCTGAAATAAATTCTCTGTTTGCCGTATGCAAA
>DBGFNI010000167.1:0-9124 GCA_048527645.1 Eubacteriales bacterium
GGGCCGGAGTTTTTCTACGGCTGTTATGACGGCGGAATCGTACCGCACCTGCCCGAGGTGTGAGTGAAATTGACAGGGAAGGAGGGACAGCGGCTATGAACAGGATACTCGTTTGTGAAAACGTTTCAAAGACGATACGGAAAAAGCAGATTTTGAAAAACATCAGTTTTTCACTCAGCTGCGGCGAAATTCTGGGTGTGCTCGGCGCGGACGGCTCCGGCAAAACGACGCTGCTCAAGATACTGTGCGGTTTGCACCATCCTGACAACGGAAGCGTCGCCATTCAGGAGCATTCTATTGACCGTGATTACAGTCAGGCAATGCAGGATGTCCGCTGCGTTTTTTCGCACGATTTCTTTTACCGCAGCATGAGTGGGCGGGATAACCTTGCTGTTCTGCGCAGCGGCGTCAGTGCGGAGGCAATCGAGCATGCGGCACAGATGGTCGGCATTCAGGATTTGCTGGATACCCGTGTCAGTTTGTATACGCCTTGGCAAAAACGGCTGCTCTCCCTTGCGCACGCGCTTTGCACCGAGCCGAAGCTGCTTTTGCTGGACGACTTTCTGGAAGGACTGAACAGCTGGCAGGCTAAAAATTTCAGCAGCCTGCTTCGTAAGATTGCCGCTGCAACGAATCTTTCGATGATTGTCACCTTCACCTCCTACACCGGTGCGGGGCTGCTCTGCGATCGGGTTGCCTTTCTCTCTGACGGCACGCTCAAGCATATCAAAACTGTTGAGGAGTTGCGTGTGGAAAGCGGCAAAATTCCGTATCGCTTTGAGCTGCGCGATGTTTCGCGTGCGACCCGGCTGTTAAGCGACTGCTATTCTTTTGTCATTGTCGGAAAAGGCGAGGATTATCTGGATTTGTCTATCACAAAGGATGAAATCCCCGTATACAACAAATTGTTTGTTGACAACGATATCGAGGTTTTCGGCATTGAACTGCGTGAACTGTCGGTGGAACAGACGCTTGACGATATGGAAATGGGGGGACGGTCATGAAACATCTGTTTGAATTATCCGTCAGTCATTTGCGCTTGATCCTCCGCATGCGCGAGGTGGTGATTCTGCTTGTTTTGCTCGTGCTCACCGCGCCGCTGGGCGGCCTTGTGTACCGCACCGTAAACTATGACCGACCGGGCGAGCAGTCCTATCCGTCTACGGATGAGATGATATCGCAGAATCTTGCGCACGCCGAAGAGCTGCAAAAGCGGATTGATTCCGGAGAGGGAGATATCTCGACGCTGCAATATGATCTGGTCAACGATTATTCTGAGGCGTATTATTACCGTTTGCTGCAGGACAAGGGCCTTGCGGACAACGAGTATCACTATTTGAACAAGGTGGCGGAAACGCTGGCGCAGATGCAGGCAAAGCAGAAGGTTGCACAGCTCTATGCGCAAAGCGATCTGGTCAAGCAGGTGGAGAGCGGGAATTTTATATCGCAAGAGCAGACATATCAAAGGATTTTTGACGATGAGGATTATTCCGCGTATATGAAAGAGGTGGAACGGCAGATTCGCTCTTCTGAAGAGCTGGACGCAACGCAGCGCGGAATCGAGCTGACCGTTCGTCGCTATCGCCTGGCTGCCGATCTGCACGGCCGAAACACAGGCGCGGAGCTGGATGAACTGCTCAATATGATACGCAGAAACGCATATGCCGGTGAGCTTGGCTATGACCAGGCAGCGGACGCCAAAATTCCGCTGTCCAGCGAGGCGTATGCGCAGATTGCGCGGGATGCGAGCATCGCGCAGTACCGGCTCTCCAACGGGTTGGTCAATCTCTCCGAAAAAGAGACGGTGGGAGATGCGAGTGCGCCGACGGTTTGGAAGATTATGCGGCTGTTTATCCTCGGCATCATGATTTTCCTCGGCGGAATCTGGATTTCCAATGAACTGCATACCGGGCGGCTGTATGTCGCACTGCTGCAGCCGGTGAAGCGCTCCGCGCTGATGTTTTCGCGCCTGTCGGTGTATACGGTGCTTGGCATTTTGATTACAATTGCAGCCTACTTCTGGAATGTGCTGTGGACATTTGTGCTGTACGGCACGGTCGGGCAGGCTGCTTATTTCACACTTTGCGCGAGCGGTGTGCGCATGATTCCCGGAATCTGGTTTGGACTAATCTGCGCGCTGCTGGAATTTGTGTGGATTTGGCTGGCGATGCTCTTTGCTTTTACGCTGTCTGTTACCTGGCGCAGCACGGTTGCCGCGTGCGTCTTGCCGCTCGGTGCCTATTTTGTCTTTTTGTTCAGCGTCGGCAGACAGACCGCAGGCTTGCCCGCGGCGATTCTGAAATACTGGCCGGGCTATCACTTTGATCTGGCGTCGGTGTTTTTCAGCGGGGGACAGGAGGGCGCCGGTTCTGTTCTGTTCACCGTTGGGTATTTGCTGACGATCGGGGTTGTTTTGCTGGTGACGTCTTACGATTCTTTCACCAGACGCGATTTTTAATGGGGGGTTGCTGATATATGGGCAAGCCGATGCACATTCTGATAACCTTTTTGATTTCCATGGTGCCGCTGATCGAGCTGCGTGGCGCGGTGCCGTATGCTGTCGGCTTCGGGCTGGAGCCGTGGATCTATTTTCCGGTTTGTATCATCGGAAACATGCTTCCGGTGCCGGTGATTTTTCTCTTCGCCAGAAAGGTTCTGATCTGGGGAAAAGATAAAAGGTTTATCGGCAAGTTTTTTACCTTTTGTTTGGAAAAAGGAGAAAAGGGAGGCAGAAAGATGCAGCAGAAAGCCGGAAAAGGCTTGTATATCGCGTTGCTGCTCTTCGTCGGCATTCCTCTGCCGGGCACGGGCGCGTGGACCGGCACGCTTGCCGCGAGTATGCTGGATATGGATTTTAAAAAGAGCACGCTTGCGGTCATCGGCGGCGTGTTGCTTGCCGGGGTGATTATGATTTTCGTCAGCGTCTTTTTCAAAGGGGCGTTTGCCGTACTGTTTGCCTCCTGACGGCGCATAGCGGCAATCGTTTCCAAATTGGATTTTTTGTCGAAATCCTATTGCAAAGTAACGGCGAGTGTGTTATAATGAGTCGACTTATCGAGAGTGGCGGAGGGACTGGCCCTGTGAAGCCCGGCAACCTGTCTGTGCGGATGCTGTTGATCCGGCGGTACAAGGTGCCAATTCCCGGGAGATGAGGACATATCGGTCACCATGGTTCCCGGAGTGTTCCGGGAACATCTTTTTTGCCCTTTGATATGCACATATTTTTTACAGAAACGGGTATTAGACTTATGCAAAAAAAATTTTTCACTTCCGAGTCCGTAACGGAAGGACATCCTGATAAAATCTGCGACCAGATTTCCGATGCGATTTTGGACACGCTGCTGGAGCAGGACCCCATGTCGCGCGTAGCCTGTGAGACCTGCGCTACAACGGGGCTGGTCATGGTGATGGGAGAAATCACTACCAAGGGAACGCTTGACGTGCAGTCTGTCGTGCGCCAAACGCTGCGTCAGATCGGCTATGACCGCGCAAAATACGGGTTGGACTGCGATACCTGCGCTGTCATCAACTCCATTCACGAACAGTCTCCCGATATTGCCATGGGTGTAGACTGCGCCCTGGAGGCAAAGCAGGGGGAGATGACCGACGCATTTGACATCGGTGCGGGCGATCAGGGAATGGTGTTCGGCTATGCCTGCGATGAAACAAAGGAGCGGATGCCGATGCCCATTTCGTTGGCGCATGCGCTTTCCAAAAAACTGACCGAAGTACGGAAAACCGGCGTACTGCCGTATCTGCGTCCCGACGGGAAAACGCAGGTGACAGTCGAATATCATGACGGCGTTCCGTCTCGGGTCGATACGGTTGTCGTTTCTTCGCAGCATGATCCGGATGTTAGCCAGGAGACGATCCGTGAAGATTTGATCCGCGAGGTGATCTATCCGACGATTCCGCGGGAAATGACGGACGAGAATACCAAAATCTATGTCAATCCGACCGGTCGCTTTGTCGTGGGAGGCCCGCAGGGTGATTCCGGCTTGACCGGGAGAAAGATCATTGTTGATACCTACGGCGGATATTCCCGTCACGGCGGCGGCGCCTTCTCCGGGAAAGACCCGACCAAGGTAGACCGCAGCGCGGCATATGCAGCGCGGTATGTGGCGAAGAATATTGTTGCGGCGGGTCTTGCCAAGAAGTGCGAGGTGCAGATCGCATATGCTATCGGCGTTGCAAAGCCGGTCTCGGTTCTGATTGACACCTTCGGCACCGGCACGGTGGACGAGCAGAAGATCTCCGACGCGGTGGAGCAGCTGGTGGACCTGCGGCCGGCAGCGATTATTGAGCGCTTTGCGCTACGCCGTCCGATCTACCGTCAGGTTGCATCTTACGGTCACATGGGCCGTGAGGAGCTGAATATGCCCTGGGAGAACACGGATATTGCCGCGCAGCTGGCAAAGCTGATCGGAAAGTAACACTGCATTGACCCGAATGAAGCTCCGAGTGGCGGGGTTTGTTCGGGTCATATTTTCAGCAGGACCACATAAGGACAGCTGAGACGGGAGAGAGGTGAAAAACGGTGGAACGTGATGTGTTTCCGGGGCTGCGTGACGGAGAAAACCCGGCGGAGGAGGATCTGCTCACGGTGGAGGGGGTCGTGGAACGGGTGATCTTCTCCAACGAGGAAAACGGCTATTGCGTATGCGAGCTGTGCATCTCTGATGCGGAGTACATTGTTTTGGTGGGAACCATGCCCTATGTCGGGCAGGGGGAAACCATCCGTGCCATCGGCGAATGGACAACGCACCCAAGCTTCGGCCGCCAGTTTAAGGTCAGTTATTTTGAAAAGCAGCTGCCGCAGACTCAAAGCACCATTCTGAAATATCTCTCCTCGCGCACCGTCAAGGGCATCGGACCGAAAACCGCCAAGGCTTTGGTGGATGAGTTTGGTGAGGACACCTTTGATGTCATCGAGAATCATCCTGACTGGATGGCGCATCTGCCCGGCATTTCTCTCAAGAAAGCGCAGGCGATCAGCGAGGCCTTTCGCGAACAGCACGGTATGCGTTCGGTGATGATGTTTTGCAGAAATTATTTTGGTCCGTCCACGGCGGTGCGTATTTACCGGCAGTGGGGACTTGGCGCGGTCGATCGGATACAGGAAAACCCGTATTTGCTCTGTAGAGAAATCCGCGGCATCGGTTTTGAAAAAGCCGATAAAATCGCTCAAAGCATGGGCATTCATGCAAACGCGCCCATTCGGATCATGGCGGCGATTGAGCATTTGTGCCGCCACAACGCATATCAGAACGGGCATGTTTACCTTCCGAAGGAAAAACTGCTTCCTGCCGCTGCGCAGATGCTGCACATTTCCGCCGACGACGCAGAGGACGCGCTGGAAAGTCTCCTGTCACAGGGGGTTGCCGTCAGCGTGAAGCTTCTCGGCCGGGACTGCGTTTATCTGAAAGAATACTATGAGGCGGAAAAATATGTCTGCGCGAAGATGGATCTGCTTGACAAGACCTGTCCCGCGGTTGACGCCGATTCTGCCGAGATCATGATTGACAAAATTGAGCGGGAAGAGAACATTTCCTACGCGCGCCTGCAGCGCCGCGCCATACGCGCCGCGCTGGAAAACGGCATTATGATTCTGACCGGCGGACCGGGTACCGGTAAAACAACGGTCATCCGCGCGATTCTGCGCATCTTTGACGACATGGGGTTGTCCGTTGCGTTGGCGGCGCCGACCGGGCGCGCGGCAAAGCGGATGAGCGAGGCGACACAGTATGAGGCAAAGACGATTCACCGTCTGCTGGAAATGGAATACAATCTCAACGGCGAACCGCTGTTCAAGCGGGATCGCAACAATCTGCTGGAGGAGCAAATCGTGATTGTCGATGAGGCGTCGATGGTCGACTTGCTGCTGATGGACGCGCTGCTTAAGGCGATCCGCCCGGGCGCGCGGCTGATTCTGATCGGTGACAGTGATCAGCTGCCGCCGGTTGGCGCAGGATATGTCCTGCACGATCTGATCAAAAGCGACCGCTTTTCTACGATTTGCCTGACAGAGATTTTCCGGCAGGCGCAGGAAAGTCTGATCGTGACCAACGCGCACGCCATCAATGCAGGCGAGATGCCGCGGCTGGATTGCAAGGATCGTGATTTCTTCTTTCTGCCGCGCGCAGACGACCGTGCCGTGGCACAGACGGTCACCTCCCTTTGCAAAACCCGGCTCCCGGCGACTTACGGAGAAGAGATCCGGGAAAAGATTCAGGTGATTTCTCCTTCCCGAAAGGGGGAGGCGGGTACGCAAATGCTCAACGATCTGCTGCAATCAGCCCTCAACGGGCAGGACGGAACCAAAAAAGAGAAAAAATTCCGTGACCGCGTGTTCCGCGTCGGCGACAAGGTCATGCAAATTAAAAACAATTACGACCTGGAGTGGGAGCGCATGACACCGGGCGGCATTGTTCACGGCGTCGGCGTTTTTAACGGAGATATCGGCGTAATCACAGACATAGATTTTCAGGCGGAGAGCCTGCATATTCTGTTTGACGACAAAAGCGTTTGGTATCATTTTGAAGCGTTGGAAGAATTGGAGCATGCCTTTGCGATCACTGTACATAAAAGTCAGGGCAGCGAATATCCGGTGGTGATCGTCCCTGTGTACGGCTGTTCGCCAAAGCTTCTGACGCGGAATTTGCTTTATACCGCCGTGACGCGCGCCTCGGAAATGGTGATTCTTGTCGGACAGGAGGAGGCGGTTGCACGCATGGTGGCAAATAACCGGCAGGCAAAACGGTACTCCGGTCTGGAAGTGTGGCTCAATCAGTATGACTGAACGAAACGGAAACGATAAAAAGAATGTTTTTCAGCAAGCGGTGCTGTTGCTGTATCCGCGGCGCTGTGCGGTATGCGGCGCGCTGTTGACGCACGGTGAATCGGAGCTTTGCGCAGATTGCACGCGTCAGTGCCGTCTGGATGAAATGCGGTGCTGTCCGCGGTGCCTGATGGAGCAGGCGCAATGCCGGTGCGCCCCGATGGATATGCCGCGGCGCGGACCGGAGTGCTATGCGCATCTGCTGCCGTACCCAAGCAAAACCGCAAACGGCATCATCAGTAAGCTGAAAAAGAAGCATGCCAATGCGCAGATTGATTTCTGCGCGGAAAGGCTGTCGCGCTTGCTGCGCAAAATAGCGGAGGAAAAACATTTTTCCGCGCAAAACACGGTGGTGTCATACATTCCGCGCTCGCCGGGAAATGTCAATGCGTACGGATATGACCATGCTTCCATTGTATCCGCACGCATCGCGCGATCCTGCGCGCTGCCGTTTTCGCGGCTGCTGTATCAGTCCGGCGGCGGGGCGGAGCAAAAAAATCTGCGTTCGGCACAGAGGCGAGAAAACGCGCTTGCACATTTTCATCTCCGGCGCGGCGCGCAAGACGCCGTGAAGGGGAAAAACGTGGTGCTGGTTGACGATGTGATTACCAGCGGCGCGTCCATGTATGCCTGCTGCTGCCATCTGCGTGCGGCGGGTGCGTTGCAAATCGTTGCATTAACGCTCGCTAAAACAGAATATCATTATACTGAGTAAATAAAAGAGGTTAAAAAAGGTGTCAAAGGATCTCGGAATTGATTTGGGAACAACAAAAATTGCCGTTTGTGTCCGCGGCAAGGGAATTGTGCTGCAAGCGCCGAGCGTGATTGCAACGGAAAGCGCAAGCGGCATGGCGGTCAAGTTCGGTGAAGAGGCAAGAGAGATGATGGGTCGCACGCCGCGGGCGTATCAGACAGTTCGACCGGTGCGGGACGGCGTTGTCAGCAGCTATCAGCAGACGGTACGCATGCTGCAGTATTACCTGCGCAAGGTTTGCGGGAGTGCTGTGATCAAGCCGCGTGTTGTCGTCGGGA
The DNA here is from genome assembly GCA_048527645.1 of Eubacteriales bacterium. GTDB lineage: Bacteria > Bacillota > Clostridia > Oscillospirales > CAG-272 > HGM12669. Next base: position 7,871 of record DBGFNI010000167.1, read on the forward strand.
CTCCGTGCGGGGCAAGTGAGGTGGAACAACGTGCGCTGCACGATGCGCTGATTTCAGCGGGTGCAAAGCGGGTATACCTCGCTGAGGAGCCGCTGCTGGCCGCGCTCGGCGCGGGACTGGATATTTCCGGTGCGCAGGGAAGAATGGTTGTGGACATTGGGGGCGGCACCACAGATATCGCCGTAATATCCATGAACAAAATTGTGTCAGGCAAATGTCTGCGAACCGGCGGTGACGAAATGAACGATGCGCTGATTCGCTATCTGCGCCGCACCTACAACCTCAGTGTCGGAGAGCGCAGCGCACAGGATGCAAAGAACGCGATCGGTTCTGTTTTGTCCGATGATCCGGCGGAATGCACCGTAAAAGGGATATGCACGCTGGAGGGACTGCCAAAGTCCGTCAAACTGACACAGGCAGATTTGAAGGAGGCGTTGCAGGAGCCCTGCGTTCAGATTGTTTCTGCGGTGAATCAGGTCTTGGAGAGCACCCCGCCGGAACTGCTCAGCGACATACAGGAAAACGGGATTTTGCTGTCAGGCGGCGGCGCCAACCTGAAAGGGCTGAACACGCTGATCGCGCGTGCAACAGGTTACGAAATTTCCGTTGCACCCGAGCCGCAGCTTTGCGTGGCAAAGGGAACGGAGCGCTATTGGTCGCTGCTCGCGCAGTAAAGGCGTGCGCGGTTGCGTATGTGTCTTCGATATATGCAGAGAAAAAGGATTCCGCGGTATTGATCCGCGGAATCCTTTTTCTCTTATTTTGTTTCTTCTGTTTCCGATGTTGGCTGCGAAATGATCGGTAATTCAAACCAGAAGTCAGAACCGTGATGATTGGGAGAATCGTCGCTGATGACGCCGTAGCGCGCCCGGTGAAGCTCCAGAATGTTTTTGACAATGGAAAGACCCAATCCCGTGCCGATGACGGCACGTTTGTGATTCTTGTTTTCTTTGTAGTAGCGATCCCAGATCAGCGTCAGGTTTTCCTTTGCAATGCCGGCGCCCGTGTCGATGACTTCGATGCGCACCGTCGCGTTGTCCTCACCGCAGCGGGTCTGACGGATCGTGATGGTTTTGTCCTCGCCGCAGTAGTTGACCGCGTTATTGATCAGATTATACAAAACCTGCTGCAGCTGACCGCTGTCGGCGCTGACCCATACGGATTCGTTTGCCTCAAAACGGAAGATATATTGCTTGACCTCTGTCATTTTCTGATATCGCTGCACAATATCGCCGATCAGATCGGTCAGGCACA
>DBGFNI010000168.1:0-5023 GCA_048527645.1 Eubacteriales bacterium
TTGTCAATATAATTTGTTCGATTTTTCTTTCAATTATCGTTGTGTTTTTCATCATATTTTGTCGAATTTGAATAATTTTGTCGATTTTTGAGATCAGTTCAATCGCAATTATAAAAAGCGGAAATTCTCGTGAGAAATTTAATGTCGCAAATGTAAAAAAATGTCAAGCGTAACAATCGGTCGAATGTAATCGCAGAATTGCAGTTTTGGAATTTTTTGCCCGAAACAGCGGCTGTGTTGCAATATTATTGTTTTCATGCTATAATAATGTCGGTATCGGCCGTGCCGCATCGGCACACAGCGCCCCAGCCCTGCTTAAAACAGAAAAATTGATAAGCAGGCATAATTATGTGACATATAATAAAGGATATAACAGAATGAGTAAAACCATATTGCAGCAAATCAGCGGTCCGAGCGACCTCAAAGCGCTCCCGCCGGAACAGCTGCCGCAGCTCTTTGCAGAAATACGGGAAGAATTGATCGAAACCGTGACGAAAAACGGCGGGCACCTGGCGTCCAATCTCGGCGTGGTGGAGCTTACCGTGGCGATGCACCGCGTATTTGATTCTCCGCAGGATCATTTTATTTTTGATGTCGGGCATCAAAGCTATGTACACAAGCTGCTCACCGGCAGACAGGAGCGCTTTTCCACCCTGCGCCAGCCGGGGGGACTGAGCGGCTTTACCAAGCGCTGTGAGAGCGAGCACGATCCCTTCGGCTGCGGCCACAGCAGCACCTCTCTTTCCGCCGGAATCGGATTTGCCTATGCCGACCGTGCGCGCGGCGCGAACAACAAGACCGTCGTGGTGATCGGAGACGGCGCCTTTACCGGCGGCATGATCCATGAAGCACTGAACAACGTCAGCCGCAATCTGCCGCTGGTCATTATCTTAAATGAAAATGAGATGTCCATTTCTCCGACAACCGGAGAATTCCGCGAGCATCTTTCCAAGATCCGTTCCAGCGCCTCCTATTTCAATGCCAAGCAACGCACAACAAGCATTTTGCAGCACATTCCGCTCGTCGGCGCGCCGCTCTTTCGCGGGACGCATGCGCTCAAGCGCTCACTGAAAAATTTGGTGTATCACTCCAATTATTTTGAAGATCTCGGCATACGCTATTTCGGACCGGTTGACGGAACCGATTATGACCGGCTGGAGCTGTTGCTCACCGAAGCAAAAAAATCCAACCGATGTGCACTGGTTCATGTCCTCACCAAAAAGGGTTCCGGTTATGCGCCCGCGGAGCAGGACCCCGGGCTTTACCACGCGCTTCCGCCGGAGATTTATTATCACAATCCGCCAAAAGGCTCTCATTCTGCTGCCGGCGGCTTTTCCGCGCTGTTCGGAAAAGCAATGGGACACATCATGGAGCGTGACATGTCGGTGGTCGCCATCACCGCTGCCATGGCGGACGGAACAGGACTGGCAGAGGTGCAAAAGCGTTTTCCGAGCCGCGTTGTGGATGTTGGCATTGCAGAAGAACACGCGCTGACCTTCGCAGCAGGACTGCGTGCGGCCGGGATGAAGCCGGTATTTGCAGTATATTCCTCCTTTTTGCAGCGCGGATACGACAATCTGATTCATGACATCGCCCTGCAAAATCTGCCCGTAACGGTCTGCATTGATCGCTGCGGTCTCAACGCAGGCGACGGCGTCACCCATCACGGTATTTTTGACGTCTCGATGCTGATACCCATGCCGAACATGGCATTGTACGCGCCGATCTCCGGCGAGATGCTGACTGCTCAGCTGACCCGCTCCCTCACCGCCGCACAGCCGACCGCGATACGTTACAGCAAAAGCGGTCCCTCCCCAGCGCTGATTGACCGTTTTTACGCAGGTGCGGACCCCCTGCAAACTGTAAAATGCTGGGGCGATGCAGATGCGGAGATTGCGATCATCACCTACGGCGAGATTGCTTCTCAGGCACTCTCTGCCGCCGAGCAGCTGCAAAGCGCCAAGCGGCGCTGCTGTGTGATTCTTCTGGAGCAGCTTTTGCCGTTGGGGGATGTCATCGGACAGGTGCTGCCCTTTCTGCCTGCCGAGCTGCGTCAGATCATCTGTCTGGAAGAGGGCGTGATGGGGGGCGGATATTTTGTAAATTTCTGCGAAGAACTCTCACACAGGCGCGCAATCCCGCGTCACACCGTGCTGGCGATCCGCGATCCGTTCGCGCCGAGCGAAGCGGGCAAGACGCTCTTGCAGCAGCATCAGATCGACGCCGCGGCTGTCATACGCGCCGCAACGGATCATGCATAATCACAAAAGAACATAAAAGCATCACCCTCCGGTTATACTACCGGGGGGTGATGCTTTGATTACGATGGTTTTGCGGACCGTTCTGGTCTACCTGTTTTTGATTATCGCGATCCGCTTGATGGGAAAACGGCAAATCGGCGAGCTTCAGCTCTCCGAGCTGGTGATCACACTGCTGCTTTCAGAGCTTGCCGCGCATCCGATCACCGATCCGGAAATTCCGCTTTGCAACGGTATTTTCCCGATCCTGATCCTGCTGTCCGCCGAAATTCTTTTGTCCTTCTGCACCACCAAGCTGCCATTTTTGAAAAAACTGCTCAACGGCAGTCCCAGTCTCCTGATTCACCGCGGGCAAATTGACGCAAAGGAATTCCGCCGCGCCCGGCTCAGCATTGAGGAAATGATCGCGGAGCTGCGGCGGCAGGGCTTTGGCAGTCCGGAGGAAATCAATTATGCCGTATTAGAGGAAAACGGCAAAATTTCCCTGATTCCGAAAGCAGAGCACGCGCCCGTGAAAACCGGCGATCTGAATCTGCAAGCTGCGGACGGCGGCATAGCGCACCTTTTGATTTCAGACGGTCATTTTAACCGATACAACATGGATTACACCGGATGGGACAAAAAGAAAATCCGAAGTATGCTGCAACGCAGAGGTTTTCGCTCGGAAAAAGATATTTTTATCATGACCGTCGATGACAGCGAACAGGTATTTATCGTGGAAAGGAAGAAACGCAAAGCATGAAATCCGTCATCATCGCCATCGTGCTGATGGCAGTTGTGTTCGGCTGTGTGGGAATCAACACGGCATATTTTGAAAAAAGCACCGATGAGCTGATCGAAAAACTGGAGCAACTGCCCCGGCAGCTCCCGAAAAACAGCGATCATGCGCAAAGCGCCATGCAAAAAAAGATCGACGCGCTGGAAGATTGCTGGAACAAGCAAATCATGCGCATGACCTATACCGTCAGCTATGCACAGCTCAACCGCGCGGACAGTGCGATCAACACACTTTTCATCGCGTTCTACAGCGAAAATGAAGAGGACTATGCCATTGCGCGCCGGGAGGCGATCGACGCGGTGCAGCGCCTGCGGCAACTACAGACCTTTCACATTTCATCTATCATATAAAAATATTCAGCGATATTGCATGTTATCGTGTCGCGCGGTCGGCAAGCGTTCCACGCACGGGGAGATTTCCCGCTCTATTGAAAGAAAGCGCAGTTGTCGCCCCATCTCCCGTGTCAGGCACGCCCTGCAGGCGGTATTGGAAATGCGCCGGACAATATCGGCACGACCGACGCAGCGCAGCAAGCCTTCTCTGACAATCTGCTTTGACCAAATGCACTTGCAATTTTGTAAGAAATTTGATACAATAGTATTATTAAAAGCAGGGGGGAAAACGCATGATGCAAAACCGCAGATTCAGAAATATACGCACGCAGCAGATTGCGCTGCTGCTTCTGATCTTTTTCATACTATTTGCGCTTCCCTCCTGCGTCGGGCGGCAAGACGGCGCCCCCGCCTCCCGGCAAGAGAACACGCAAGACGCGGCGGCGCGTCAAGATCAGCCGCTTTCTCCGCCTGTTGCGGAGCTGCGGGGCGTGTGGATTGCCACAGTCGGCAATATTGACTACCCCTCCTCTCCCGATGCCTCTCCGCGGGAGAAAAAAAGCGAGCTGGACCGCATCGTCAGCAACTGCGCGCAGTGGGGATTGAATGCAATTTTCTTTCAGGTGCGTCCCTGCGCCGACGCGTTTTACGATTCTGATTATTTCCCGGTTTCCCGCTTTTTTCAAAGCGACGGCGGCGCCCTTGATTTTGACCCGCTGCAATATCTGATCCGCGCGGCGGCCGCACAGCAAATCGACGTATACGCCTGGGTCAACCCGATGCGCGTGACCTACGGCAGCAGCAGCTATGACGCGCTTCCCGCCTCTCATGTCGCAAAGCAAAATCCGGATTGGGTCGTTACATACGCGTCCAACGCATATTTTGATCCGGGACTGCCGGAGGTTCGCGCTTATATCGCGCAGGGTGTGGCGGAAATTGCCGCACGCTACGATGTGAAGGGGATTGTTTTCGATGACTATTTCTACCCTTATCCGGTCTATGACGAATACGGGCAGGCCATGACCTTTGATGACAGCGCATCCTTCCGCGCAAGCAAAAACGGGATGGATTTGGATGACTGGCGAAGAGGCAATGTCAACACCCTTGTAAAAACCTGCTATGAGGCAGTTAAGGACGCCGATACGGACTGTGTCTTCGGTATTTCCCCGTTCGGAATCTGGAAAAACAATGACGGCACGGGCAACGGCAGCGACACAAACGGTCTGGAGGCATACCACGCGCTGTACTGCGATGCAACGGCATGGGCGCGGGGCGGATATGTGGACTTTATCGCGCCGCAGTTATACTGGACCTGCGACAGTGAGATCGCCTCCTTTCTCACTTTGGCAGAATGGTGGAACCGACAGCTGGCAGACAGCGGCGTCACGCTGTATATCTCCCACGGATTGTATCAATACGGCAACTGGCAAACCGCCGGAGAAATCACCCGTCAAATCGCCGCCGCGCGCAGCAAAAGCGCTTTTCGCGGCAGCATCTTCTACGGCTACGGCGCGCTGGTACGCAATGACTTCGGCGCAGCGGATGAGCTATCTCAGCTGTATGCCAAAGCACTCTTTTATTCTGCCGACGCGCCGGAAAACGAAACACCTTCTGAATAAAAAAAGAACATCCCGCACACGCTGCACGGCATGCGC
>DBGFNI010000169.1:0-7448 GCA_048527645.1 Eubacteriales bacterium
TGCCAGGCGTTCCGATGTGAACACTTTGCAACAAATTTTCGCCGCGGTCATTTGTTCTTCCGGGCAAATGATGCCGCACCGAAAAAGGCGCCCTCGCACAAAACCGCATTTTTCGCGGCGCTGTCCTGTCCGACACGATAATTTTTCGGTCAAACCCTTCCCTTTTCTTGTCTTTTGTGATATACTGATATTTGTAATAAAATCAAAAAACGGAACAGATCGTTTCCGGGAAAGGAGCAACGGATTGAACAGGCTGTTTTCACTCTTTCTGACCATACCCGTGCTGCTGATTCTTTCAGCAGGCAGCGGTGCAGACGCCGCCCGTTGCGGCAGTATTGCCGCGGGCGCGGATCTCTCTGCACTTCTGTGCGTCAAAGCGTCCGCCGCCTCATTCGGCATCCCCGCGCGTCAATTTCAGCCGCGCACACAGCTTTCGCATGCGGCACGGACGCACACCATGCCGGTTCCGCCGTCGCTCCCCACCGTCGGTGCGCTGTGTACCATACGCACCGTGCACGGCATTGCTGCCGCTGCGCATACGACACAGACACCCCGGATGGCACAGACGATCACCGATTATCTTCTTCGCTCCGACGGAATGGACGGTTACCCCGCCGCGTCACGTCCGACATTCTTCTGATCGGCCGTGCAAATGTAAAACACGCCGGCGCCTGTTGCGCCGGAACGATGAATGAAAACAGAAAGGCTGCGCCTTTGCGCAGATTATATCATCATGAATATCATTGATTCCATTATCGGTACCTACTCGCAGCGGCAGGTAAAAAAGCTGCAAAAAACCGTTGACCGCGTCGAAGCACTGGCAGAGCACTACAAGGCAATGTCTGACGAGGAGCTGCGCGGCATGACGCCGAAATTCAAAGAACAGCTTGCTGCAGGAAAAACGCTGGACGATATTTTGCCCGACGCCTTTGCGGTGGTGCGTGAGGCAGCAGACCGTGTGCTGGGCAAGCGCCCCTTCCGTGTGCAGATTCTCGGCGGTATCGTCATTCATCAGGGGCGGATCGCGGAAATGAAAACCGGCGAGGGAAAAACCCTGGTTGCCACCATGCCCGCCTACCTCAACGCCCTGACGGGAAAAGGCGTGCATATCGTCACAGTCAACGACTACCTCGCGCGGGTCGGCGCGGAGGAAATGGGCAGAGTATACGCCTTTTTGGGTCTGACCACCGGCTTGGTCATTCATGACGACGAGAAAGCAGATAAAAAAGCTGCTTATGACTGTGACATCACCTACGGCACCAACAACGAATTCGGCTTTGACTATCTGCGTGACAATATGGTCATCTATAAGGACCGTATGGTACAGCGCGGACACAACTTCGCCATCGTGGACGAGGTGGACTCCATTCTGATCGACGAAGCGCGCACACCTCTGATCATTTCCGGTCACGGCGCGCAATCTACCGCTATGTATGACCGGGCGGAGGCGTTTGCCAAAACGCTGACCATGTTCAAAATCAAGGAGATGGACGACAAGTCCAACATGGAAGAGGTCAAAGAGGATTACATCGTGGATGAGAAGGCAAAAACCGCCGTTCTCACCGCGCACGGCGTGGAAAAAGCAGAGCGCTTTTTCGGCATTGAAAACCTCTCCGACCCGGAAAACGCCACCATTTCCCACCATATCAATCAGGCGATCCACGCACACGGATGTATGCGCCGCGATGTGGATTATGTGGTCAAGGACAATCAGGTAATCATTGTCGACGCCTTTACGGGACGCATGATGTACGGCAGACGCTATTCCAACGGTCTTCACCAGGCGATTGAGGCAAAGGAGCACGTAAACGTGCAGCGCGAGAGCAAAACGCTCGCCACCATCACCTTTCAGAATTATTTTCGTCTGTATTCCAAACTGTCCGGTATGACCGGTACCGCACTGACGGAGGAAACGGAGTTCCGTGAAATCTACAATCTGGATGTTGTGGAGATTCCGACCAACCTGCCCATGATCCGGCAGGATCTGCCCGACGTGGTCTACAAGAACACCGCCGGCAAATACCGCGCGATCATCGAGCAGATCAAAGCGTGCCACGAAAAGGGGCAGCCCGTGCTGGTCGGTACGGTGTCCATTGACAAAAGCGAGCATCTCTCTGCCCTGCTCAAGCGCGAGGGCATCCGGCATACAGTGCTGAACGCAAAATTCCACGAAAAAGAAGCGGAAATTGTCGCACAGGCAGGTAAATTCGGCGCCGTCACCATTTCCACCAACATGGCGGGACGCGGCACGGATATTATGCTCGGCGGCAACCCCGAATGGCTTGCAAAGGCGGAGATGCGCCGGCAGGGATATGAGGAGGCGCTGATTGCGGAAGCGACGGGAACGGCAGTCTCGGTCAGTGAAGAAGCGCTGGCGGCACGCAAGGTGTTCCGCGAACTGTACGACCGCTACAAGGCAGAGATTGCACCGGAGGCCAAGAAAGTCTGCGACGCGGGCGGCCTGTTTATCATCGGTACAGAGCGGCACGAATCCCGCCGTATCGACAACCAGCTGCGCGGCCGTTCCGGCCGACAGGGCGACCCGGGTAAATCCCGTTTTTATCTGTCGCTGGAAGACGACCTGATGCGTCTGTTCGGCTCGGAAAAGATTCTGAGCGTGGTAGAACGCCTGGGGCTGGAGGAGGATCAGCCGATCGATGCGAAAATCCTCTCCAACTCCATCGAAGCCGCACAAAAGCGGCTGGAAGCGCAGAACTTCAACCGCCGCAAATACGTGCTGACCTATGACGATGTGATGAACAAACAGCGCGCCGTGATTTATCAGGAACGCCGCGATGTGCTCGACGGGATGGATCTGCGCGATAAAATCAGCCGCATGATCGACGACATGGTCACCACCGCCGTCAACACCTTCACCCCCTCGGACATCCCGGACGATTGGGATTTTGCCGGCCTGCGGCAGCATTTCAACGGCATTTTGACCGGCGAGAACGACTTCAAATATTCCGGGACGGATCTCAATTCCCTGCATCGCGAGGATTTGGTTGAACTGCTGCAAACGCGCGCGCGCGAGCTGTACGCGCAGAAGGAGGCGCTGTTCGGCGACAACATGCGCGAAATCGAGCGCGTGATTCTGCTGCGCAGCGTGGACACGCGCTGGATGCAGCATCTGGAGGATATGGACGATCTGAAGGAGAGCATCGGGCTTAACGCCTATGCACAGCGCAATCCGATCAACGAATATCGAATTGCCGGTGCGGATATGTTTGACGAAATGATCAGCGGCATCCGCGAGGACACCGTCTTGTCACTGCTGACCGTGCAGCCGCGTCCGCAGGAGGAAATCAAGCGCGTCGAGGTAGCAAAGCCCATTGCCGAGGGCTTTGTCGGAGACGGCAGTCAGCAAAAGAAAAAGCCCGTTGTGCGCAAGACGGAAAAAGTCGGTAGAAACGACCCCTGCCCGTGCGGCTCGGGGAAAAAGTATAAAAAATGCTGCGGAATGAACGACGGTGAGGTATAAAGAGACAAATGGGATTCGGTTTACTCTTCGCAGGCTATATCCTCCTGTTTTTTCCCATCGTATACGCCGATGTGGTATGTGTGGTTATCGGCGCGGTGTGCATGTGCGCGGGGCTGTACCGTCTGCGCGCGTATGAAAAGCAGTTTCTCTGGTGCTTTTATCTCTCTGTGCCGGGGATCGTGCTCAACGCGTTCAAGAGCGCTCTGACCCTGCAAAAATATCTGGTGAAATACGGCGGCTTCCCCACGCTGCGTGAGGGACTGGACAGGCTCTTTTCCGATCGATTTTCCGCTGTTTTTGACATCGGGTACGCCGCGTTTATGTTCTTGTTTCTCGCACTGATGCTGTGGGGGATGTTTTGCATTGGGCGCGAGGTGCAGCTGATGAAGATCCAGGTGAAATCGCTGCGCAATCTGGTCATCACCGCGGTATACTATCTGCTGTTGATCCTGATCAACACGGGGCTGCCCGTTTTCGGCTCGTACACCGATGACTTCAAGCTCCCCATTCTGCTTCTCGGATACATCTGGACCATCCTTGTTGCGCTCAATATTTACAGCTGCTACAAGTGGATCACCGTCCCGGAATTGGAGGAGGAGCAAAAGTCCACGCTGTTCGGGCGCGCACTCGAACGTGCGGCACGCACACGGCATGAAAAAGAAGAGGCTGCGGCAAACGCCCCTGCCACGGGCAAGACCCGTGAGCAGATGGAAAAAAAGAACGAAAAGCTGCGCCGCCGTGCCGCGCAGCGCGCCGAAAAAGAAAACAAAAAGGGTTAAGCTATGGGTTACGGATTTCTCATTGCCGGAATGATCTTTCTGTGCAATCCGCTGATCAACATTGTTGACCTCCTGCCGGATTGCATCGGATATTTTCTGATTCTCTGCGGCATCAGTCAGTTTGCTTATACCGATCATCAAATGGCTTCCTGCCGCAAAAAGCTGCGTCTGCTCCTGTTTGTGACGCTGCCGAAAACCGTACTGGGCATTTTTTCCTTGATGGGTGAAAAAACCTTTCCCATCCTGGGAGAAAGCACCATGGTATTGGTTTACAGCTTTTGCTTTGCAATCGCGGAGCCGATTCTTATGTGGCAGATGTTCAGCTTCTTTTTCGACGGCATTTACCGCCTCGGCGTCCGTCAGGGCGATACGGAAAGCGCAGTGCTGTATCGGAAAACGAAAAAGCGCACCCTTCGGATCGGCGACCGTGTGCGCCGCCTGACCGGCTGGTTTATTGTGCTGCGCGCCTTGTTCTCCGTTCTGCCGCAGTTCATCTTCATTTCCGACATGAGCTACATGGAATATGATATTTACGGGCTGTACATGGATGTGCGTGACGCCTTCCCAGTGCTGGCAGTTATCTCTGTTCTGATCATGCTCCCCCTGTCCGTGGTCTGGGCAAAAAACATCTGCCGGTATCTGCGCGATATTCAAAGGCAGGGATATTTGGATCAAAGCATCGCAGAGAAAAAAGCGGAGCTGGGCGAAAAATACACAGTCGCCCGGCGGCGCGATCTGTTTTCGGATGCTTTTCGCGTCATGCTGTGCGGCATTTTGTTTCTGATCTATGTTGATTTCGGCGGCGTTGATGTTTTGCCGCTGCCGGCAGGCGTTTTGCTGCTTTTTGTCGCGTTGCTGCTGCTGCGCAAGGAGCTGCAGCTCAAAAAACGCACTTTGTTTTTCAACGGCGTGATCTTCCCCATCAGCATCGCCGCTTATGTCCTGTCCTTGGACACCGCGCGAAAATATTTCACCTCCGTATGGGAGGATTTCAGCGGCATTTGGGGGAAAAGCGCACGCACCATGCTTCAGAACGATCCGCTGTCCTTTCTGAAATATCTGGGGCTGCGGCTCACCGACACTGACCGTACCGCATGGGACGCACAGCTATGGAGCTTTGCCGCGGCTGTGCTTGTGTGGGGCATGCTCACCGTTCTCTTTTTCTCCGTCACCCGACAGATGCGCGCGTATCTGCATCGCGGCGGCGACGAGCTGCTGCATCGGTACTGTTTGGAGACGCGCGCCGACGAGCAAAAAGCAAGGGGGCGCCTCACTGTGTGGTATCATGCCGTGCGCATCGGCTTTATCTGCACGGCGCTTCTGACCGTACTCTCGCAGCACCCGCTGTTTTATTATTTCTCCACGGCTGTTCCGACGCTGCGCGTCGCCTGCTCTGTTGCGTTCTTCTTTTTGATGTGGGGCTATACCCGACAGCTGTACCATACGGCAAGCGACCTTGTCTGATCTGCCGTGCCGTGCAGTGTCATAAATGCGGCAGAAAGCGCCGCTTGCTGCACAGCGCCGCCCGCCGCTGAACAAGCCGCCCTGCGGCAAACCGAACGATACAAAAAAGAGTTGTCCGGATGAGCTTTCTCCCGACAACTCTTTTTTGTTTGATCTTATTCACAGTCCTTGCTGCAATATTCGTTTCCAGATTTGCAGTCTCAGCGTCTCGCTCTCGTCCGTCATAACAAAGCCGCACGCCGCAAGAACCTTTTGCGACGGAAGATTGTCGCTTTGCACCCCGGCAATCATCCCGTCAATCGTCTCTCCGGCAACCCGCTCCACCATCTCGCAGATGCGAGCCAGCGCTTCCTTCATATATCCGTGACAGCGATACGGCGCGTCAATACCGTATCCCACCTCAATCAGGTGCTCCGGATCGGTCAGCGGTGCAGACATCAGCGCCACGGAGCCGATGCAGATATCGGAATCTGCAAGGTAGATTTCCCGGTCGGTATACCAGTAGAAATCCGCTTCTCTGCCCTGCTCCATCCGCTCTTGCAGTTCTTCAAGCTCCGCATACCGCTCCGGGTTGTCCCGGCGGGCAGCTGCAAGCCGCTTTGCAAACGCATCGGGCGAGAGCGGCACAATCCGCAAGCGATCGGTATACAGGATATCCGAGATGCGCTCGTTATTTGTGCAGATGCTCATTTTTCCACGCTTCCTCACGTTCCCGCTGCGTCACATCGTCCCGGAACACAGGTTCCTCCTGCACCGTGTCAGCCGCACTGTCCTGCTCCTGCGGATAATAGGGGTCGATCATCGTCTTTTTGATGTTCGGCCAAGCCGCAAAAATTGCCATAAAGGTGCAGGTGGAAATCATAATGGTGAACGGCAGAATGACGCCGATCGGCACATAGGTATAGAAAATACCGTAGCAGAACAGACAGAACGCAAGAATTCCGATCAGGGCAATGAGATTGCGTTTGAGCCCGACAAACGCCAGAATCGCGCTGTTTTTGATCAGTTTGAACAGCGACAGCTTGAATGTCACCATCATCTCATACAGATAGAAGCGCACAATGAACCAGAACACCGCGATCAGAATTGAGGCGTAGAAGAGATAGTTGCGCCAAAAACTGCCCGCGTTATAATACCAGAACAGAATATCCTGATAGAGCAAAAACCATATGAGCAGATCAATGATTCCCATGGGGATCGCCTGCTTGAAATTCCGTTTGATCGCATACCAAAAGTCGGAGAAGAGAAACACCGGCTCCCCTTTGATCAGATTGCGCTGAATATAAGCGCAACCGACATTCACAAGCCCGAAGGTCACGACAACAAACAGCGCGATGCACACACCGAACATAATCCGCGCGGGCAAATGCAGCACATAGTCTACCCCGCGCGTGCCGAGAACGCCGTTGAGCGCGGCTGTGACGGGATTGACATCCCCCGCAAACACTGCGCGCAGAGACGGATACAAAAGGCTGTGATGCATTCGCGTCTCGGTTGAAAAGATATTTCCGCTGATTGCATACAGCGCCGCCAGCAGCGGAAGGTTGCCGAACACATACAGCAAATTCACGGAGAACAGCGTGCCGAATCTCCTGAAATACAGCGAGAAAAAGCCCTTGAAGCCATAAGTGATGACCGCGTCCTTCTTGCTCACACCCGGTCCGTCGCGGTGCAGTGAGCGGAAAAAGAACGATGTTTTCTTTTTCTTTTGCCCTTGCTTTTTT
>DBGFNI010000170.1:0-8924 GCA_048527645.1 Eubacteriales bacterium
CATGGACGGCTTGTCTGTGGAGGACGAGACGCATGCGACCTTCTATTTTGCAAAAAAGGACGGCGCATGGAAGCTGACCGGTATTTGTGACGTCACAAAGGAGGATGCGGCATGAGAAAAAAGAAGCAGCAGAACGACGCGCGCGGCGCGCGGAAATGTTCTGTCGGATGTGTGATTCGCAGATGCCTTTTGGTATTGCTGACGACGCTTCTGGCAGTTGCCGCACTGGCTTTTTGCGCGCTGAAAATGATATGCTCGGATATTTCCGTTTCCGCAAAGCAGATGTTTGTGACAACGCTTTTGGAGACTGGGCAGTTGAAATTTTTGGCGTCCTGGTTTGTGGATGACGACGAGATTACCGCTTTGGTCAACAGCAATTCCATGCGTCCCATGGATCAGACGATCGACGACTCGAAGATCACCATCGACCGCACCGGGGTCGAGGTGCAAAACAGCAGCGAAGAAAAAGGGAACATTGAGATTGTCGAGGTGCCGGGAAAGACCTTTTACGGCACGCTGATGATCGTGCATGACCCGGCGAGCGTCCGTCTTGCGACGATATATCCCTGGCGCGACGAGGGGGAAACGCTGGACAGCATTGTCAAGAGCAGCGGCGCGGTCGCCGGCATCAACGGCGGGTTGTATCAGTCGTATAACAATTCCGGCGGCGCGCCCTACGGCGTGGTCGTGTCTGGGGGCGAGATTCAGAACAACGATCCGCAGGGCTTTCCGGGTCTGGTGCTGATCGGACTGACGGAGGACGATATTCTTCAGATTGTCGATATGTCGGACATGACGCCGCAGGATGTGGAAAATATGGTTGCGGAGAAAAAAATCCGCGACGCCGTCACCTTTCAGGAGGAGGCAAGCGACCGCAACAACCATTTTGTGCAGTTGATTATCAACGGTCAACCGCGGGAAATGAGCGGGATGGGCAGCGGCCTCAACCCGCGCACCGCCATCGGTCAGCGCGCAGACGGTTCGCTTTTGCTGCTTGTGACGGACGGACGGGGCAGCTCGGGGCATCTCGGCGCCTCCGCCTCGGATCTGATTGACGTGATGATGCAATACGGTGCGGTCAACGCCGCAAATCTCGACGGCGGCAGCTCCTCTTGCATGTATTATGAGGACGCGTATTTGATGACCAGTGTCACTTTCTATTATTCCAATTCCTCCTGGAAGCTCCCCTTTGCCTTTGTGGTAGACCGCAAATAATCGGGGGACGGAAATCGGCAGGGAACGGTACTGCCGGTGAAGCGGGCGGCAGAAAAAGAAACGGCCCCGCGGCAAGTGCGGATATGCACTTACCGCGGGGCTGTTTTTTGTGTTTACGGTGTGATTCGTATCGGGGGAAAGGTTCGTTTAATACAAGCCGAAGAGTCGGAGCAGCTTTTGCCAGAAGGTGAGCTTTTCTTCAGCCGGCGCCGGCGCCTCCTTCGGCTCTTCCACGGCAATCTTTTCGGTTTGCATGACAAACTGCACAGCGTCGACGTTGGTGTTTTTTTCACTGACAAAGGAAACAGGTTGGGCGCTTCCGCCGGTGATGCTGTCGATCATCTCGTCGATCCGATCGGAGATTTCGCCGTCCATGCCGCTTGTCTCGTTTCGCATCTGTGCACAGCCGTCCTTGAGCTGCCCAGCGCCTGCATCCAGCGCATCAATGCCGTCCCGCAGCGCGGAAACGCCGCTTGCAAGTGCCTCGCTGCCCGCTGCCATCGTCCCGGTCGCATCGTAAAAGTCTGCCATGCCGTTGAGCAGCTCGCCGGTCTTTTCATACAGGGCTTTGGTGCCGTCAGCCAGTGCGCCGCTGCCGGAAAGCAGGGCGGTGCTGCCGCTGACAAGCCCGGAATATCCGGCCAGCACCTGCGCCACGCCCCCGGTGTATTCCTGTATGCCGGTATTCATGCTGCCGTATGCGGTGACCAGTGCGTCAATCGCACCTTTCAGATCGTTCATCTGCATCAGCATGCCTTTGACCTGCGCCGCAAGTGATCGAATGCCGGCATCCAGCGCTGCATAGTTGGTTTGCAATTCGCCCACGCCTGCGGCGAGCAGTGAAATGTTGGCGTTCAGCTCGGTCAGATAGCTGTCCATGCCCTGAATGGCGGCGTTGTTTGCCTGCAGCAGTGTGCAAATGTCCCGCAGCGGCTGCAAGGTGTTTTTCAGCACGGTTGTATCGATGCCGAGCGCCTCTATGGATTGAATAACTTGATCGATGGTTTGAATCTGGCCATTCAGCTTCTGAATGGCAGCGGCATTGTTTTCTTGCAGTGCCGCAATGTCCAGACCGTTTTGCAGCATCACCTGCTGATAAGCGGCGAAGCTGACATTCTGCTGCAGTTGATTGATGCTTTCCGACAGGCTGTCAATTCCGGCACGAATTTGCGAAGAGCCTGCGAGCAGTTCTTCAATTTCATCTGCGGAGGCGCTGACGGCGGAAAGCTGCCTCTGAATCTCGGCAAGCGCCGCCTGCATCTGTGCGGAGCCGCCGTTGAGGTCGGCGGATTTTTGGTTCAAGGCGTCGAGTCCCGCGCCGATTGCTTCGATTCCGCCGTGCAGCGCAACCATGCCGTTGTCCAGCGTATTTGCGCCGGTTTGCAGAGATTTTGCGCCGTCGGAAAAAGCCGTGGTGCCGCTTTGCAGCGTTCCCGCCCCGTCAAACAACCGCGCGGCGCCCTCTGCCAGCGCATTTGCCCCGTCAGACAGTGTGCCGGAGGCGGCTTGCTGCAATTCTGCCGTGCCGTCCTGCAATTCGCCGGCGCCGTCATCCAGTTTTGCAATGGCATCAAGCAGCTCCTTGACACGGTCGGTCAGTTCTTCATCATCCACCTCGATGTTCATGGACAGCGGGATGCCGTTGATGCTGACGCCATCCATTGCAAAGTCGGTGACGTCGGCGCGAATCACCGCGTCAACCCCTTCACCCGGCAGCATCGTGTAGGAAATCTGCTTTTTGGCGCCGACATTTGCGACCGTTGCGCCGGTGGCGGTGATGTTTTTGCATGTTTCCGTGTCCAGCGTCAGGGACGCCTGCAATGCGTAATCATCAAAATACGTGCCGGTGCAGGAGGCGTTTTTGCTGACGCGGAAACGGATTTCCAGCGCGCCGCTTTTTCCGGCGACGTCTGCGGCGCTGTATTCCTTGCCGTCAAGATAATAACGGACGGAAATATCCCACGGGATGGTGCGATCCTTGAGCGTCCCTTTGTAGTAGACGCGATCTGCATCGGTAGAGAAGGTGATTTTTCCGTTCTTTTGCCGGATGGCATCCGTTGTGTTGAGCATTTCCACTTCGGAATAATCGCCGTAGTCGCAGATCTCGCCGCTGCCGAAAATATTTACCGCATAGACATCCTTTACGCCGCCCGCGGCGTTCATGTTGATATATATTACCTCTTCCTTTTCCGACGGCGCATCCTGTGTGGCTGCCGCGGGAAACGCGGCGGTCAGCATTAGCATGCCGCAGAGCAACAGGGAGAGTGCTTTTTTAAACCGTTTCATATGTTTTTTTCTCCTTTCTCGGATGATGAAAGCGTTGCCTGTGGGTGGTGCGCTCGATGGCACCGTCAAACAGATACAAGAGTCCCGGCAGCACGAAGAAGACGCTTGTCATGGAGAGCAGCGTTCCGCGCCCTAAAAACAGTCCCAGCTGCGAGATAATACCGTGCGTTGACATAAAACTGAGCAGAAATCCGACCAGGGCCAAAATCGTTCCGGAGGTGAGCACAGATGTGGTTACGGCGGAGACGGCTTGTACGATTGCGTCCTTTTTCGGTATACTCTGTCTGAATTCCAGGTATCGGTCGGTGAACAGAATCGCATAGTCCACCGTCGCGCCGAGCTGAATGGAGGATATGATCAGATAGGCGATATACTGCACCGTAGAATCTGCAAAATAGGGAATACCCATGTTGATCCAGATTGCTGCTTCGATCGCAAATACTAAAATCAGCGGCAAAATCAGAGACTTCATGGTGAGCAGCAGGATCAGAAAGATCGCGCCGATTGCGATCAGATTCACCTTGAGCGTGTCGGAGGTGGTGGTATCCATCAGATCGTAGGTGGAGACGCCCTCGCCGGCAAGATAGTAAGCACCGGGGTAATAGGTATCGGCGGTGTCGCGGATTTGCTCAACCAGGTCAAAGGTTTGTTTTCCCTCATATTCGGTTTCGACGGTCAGCACCATGCGGCTGTAGTTGTCGGAGACAAGCTGCGAGAGCGTGTCGGGATCGAGGTATTCTTTGGGTATTTCCGCGCCGACCGTGTCCGTGTAGGAAATAATGCTTTTCACCTGCGCAATCTCATGCAATGCGTCGGAGAGCCCGCGTTCTGCCTGCGGGTTGCCGTTGGGCACCAGAAGAACATAGGTGTCGCTCTTGCCGAAGGCTTTTTCGATGGCGGCGGCATCATCGCCGAGCTGCGTCCCCGCGCCGTATATGTGCGATGCGCCGTAATAATAGGAGTTCGCACTCGACGCCATAAAAGAGGGAACGGCGACAATGACAAAGAAGCATGCCATGGGGATCATAATGCGTCTGACCAGCTTTCCGAACCCTTTAAAGGAGGGCATGAAGCTTTTGTGCGCGGTTTTCTGAATCAGGGGATAAACCGTCAGGATCAGCACCGGCATGAATACAAAGACGGTGACAAGACTGATGGCGACGCCTTTGGCAAGCGCGCGCCCCAGGTCCGGTCCGATGCCGAACTGCATGAAGATCAGCGCCAGAAAACCGATCACGGTGGTCAGCCCGCTGGAGAGAATCGACGAGGTCGATTTGCAGAGCGCTTCCACCATTGCGCCCTTGCGGTCGGGATTGCGGGCAAGGCACTCGTCATACCGATGCAGCAGAAAGACGGAATAATCCAGCGATACCGCCAACTGCAAAATTGCGCCCGCGGCGTTGGTGACAAAGGAGATTTCCCGCACGATGAGGTTGGTGCCGCTGTTGATCATGATCGCGACCCCGAGCCCCGCCATGATGACAAGGGGCTCTGCCCACGAATTGGTGGTGAGCAGCAGGATTGCCAGCACGGCAAGCACGGAAAACACGGTGATGAGGCGGATCTCCTGCACGGTTCCCGTGGTGGCAACCGCGGTGGATACCGCATTGCCGCACATCGCGTTGTCCTCGCCGATAATATCCCGGATGCGGCTGATGGTTTCCACCTTGTCCTCGGCATCAATTGTGACGGTGAACAAAGCGTTGCCGTCTTTATAATAGGTTTCGACGGTCTGGGCATCCGCCATTTCGAGCGGCTGATAAACACTGACTGCGTCGTCCAGCCACAAAACGCTCTCCACGCCCTCACATTCCTGCAGCCGCTCTTTATATTCCAGCGCCTCGGCGACGCTGACGTTCTGAATCATGATGCGCGCATTGGGAATGCCGCCGTCGAACGCTTCTTTCATTTGATCCAGCGAGACGGTGGACGCGGTGTCGGCAGGCAGAAAGTCCTTCATGTCGTAGTTGACGGAAACAAAGTTTTGCAGGATCGCACCCGCAACTGCCAAAATCAGAAAGAAGATCATGATCTTTTTCGGATTGTTTACGACCCATGTGTAGAATTTTCGCAAGGCTTGTCGCTCCTTTCTGCGGCGTTGGCAATTCCTGTGATTTTTAATGTTTGACAGGCGTCGGTAAAGGACAGCGAAAGCGCGTCCTGTGAGATGCTGCCGGTTGCGACATACGGCACCGTTCGCATCCATGTGACGATCTTTCCGATCAGGCGGCAGGTTCCGTCCGCATCGACGCTCCCCTCAAAGGGCTCCCGGTGATTCAATATTTCCAAAAAGCCCTTGATCCGGCTTTGCTCCCAAAACACTGTCATATGTCCCGTCCGCACGCCGATCGGCGTGCGCATACTGATATCGTATCGGACAGAATGATGCTCCTTCATGCTCCTTCACCCTTTCCGGATTTAATCCGCTATATACTGTACCACAAATCTGATTTGAAAAAAACGGACAATTTCGATTTTTTGTGACATATCGGACATTTTGGCAGATTTGTCCGGTATCTGTGCCGATTTGTTGAAATATATATAAAATAACAGGGGACACTTGCAATATTTCCCGGACAGGTGTATAATATGTCTGTGAAATTGTTAACGCAATCGGCTAAGATATCTGCGAGGTGAATGGGGTTGACCAATGAGGAACTGTCGCTCAAAACAAAAAAGTCGCTGTCAGCGGCACTCAAACAGGCGCTGGAAAAAAAGCCGCTTTCCAAGGTGACGGTAAGCGAGCTGATCGCGGCTTGCAATATCAACCGGAAAACCTTTTACTATCATTTTCAGGATATATACGATTTGATGCGGTGGACGCTGGAGGAAGAGGCGATTGCCGTTGTGAAAAATTATGATATCATGATGAACACAGACGAGGTGTTTCACTTTATCATGGATTATGTTGAGCAAAACCGTCACATTATTCATTGTGCCTATGACGCGATGGGCTACGAGGGGCTCAGACACTTTTTTCAAACGGATGTATACGGTGTGCTGTATAATGTCATCGGCAGCTGCGCGGAGAATTTGTCACTTGCGCCGGATCCGTCGTTTCAGGATTTTCTTGCCAATTTCTACACCGAGGCAGCGGCCGGAATTCTGATTGATTGGATCAAGAACAGGGTGACATTGGATCGGGAATTGGTCTTGCAGGATCTGATGCTGATCTACCGGGTTTCCATCCCGAAAATTTTGCAGGCAAAAGCGGAGCAGGCGGCGCAGCAGAAGGGAGAGCGAGATGGCAGACCTGTTTGATTATTTGTACTGGCGTGGGGATCTGTCACTGGAGCAAAGTCCCTTTGGCGAGGTGGACGGCATGATATTGGCGCGCCTGTCCTATCTGCCCTTTGAGTGCGTGCCCGCGCTGCGTGACGGGTTGACGTGCAATGTGCAGAGCGCGGCACGGGTTTTGCTGGCGGTGCATGATATTGACAAGCGTATATTGCTCAAAGAGGATCTGCGACTGCTTACCGCGCTGGCAGATAGCGCACGCTTCGGCGGCATGACGCTGTTTGCATACGAGAACAAAACGGATTTGGAAACGCAGACGCAGTTTTCCGCGGTGACGGTGCAGATCGAGCCGCAGCGCTGCTTTGTGGCGTTTCGCGGGACGGACGGCTCCTTTGTCGGCTGGAAAGAGGATTTTAACATGAGTTTCATCTGTCCTGTGCCTGCGCAGACCTCCGCGGTGCTGTATGTAGAGCGGGTTGCGCAGAATGTGTCCGGGCGACTGCTCACGGGCGGACATTCCAAGGGCGGAAATCTGGCGGTGTATGCCGCTGCGTTTTGCAGCGAGGCGGTGCAGCAGCGGATCGATGCGGTTTACAATTTTGACGGACCCGGATTTTGCGAGAATGTGTTGGCGCAGGAGGGGTATCAGCGTATTTTTGACCGCGTCACGACCTTTGTTCCGCAGTCGTCGGTGGTCGGGATGCTTTTGGAGCATGAGGAGAAATATATCATTGTGCACAGCAATGCAAACCAACTGATGCAGCACGACGTCATTTCCTGGGAAATTGAGCGTGACCGTTTCCGGCATTTGGAAACGGTGACAAACAGCAGCAAGTTTATTGACGCAACGCTCAAGGAATGGGTTGCCCAACTGGATTTGGAGCAGCGGGAAAAGTTCTTCAATGCAATCTATACGGTCCTGTCCGAAACCAACGTGCATTCGTTCCGCGAATTAGAAGAAAACTGGTTTGCCGGTGCGATTTCGGTTGTCAAATCCCTGGCAAATCTGGATGAAGAAACCGGCAAAGCGGTCACGCAGACGCTGCGCTGGCTGATGCATTGTGCCAAGAGCGGCGTGCTGCGCACACTGCAAAGCCAGTGGGAATCTGACGGACCAAATGCACGGGCGGGGAAGCGTCGGTTTGAGGAAGTGAAAAAGCCGTAAAACGGCGGGAGGAAAGAAAAATGGATAAAAAACAAAGAGTGATTTCCGCACTGCTTGTGATCTTGCTCGGTCTGATGCTGATTGTGATGAGGGACAGCGTGGTTCGCGCGCTGATCGCAGTTTTGGGCGTCGGCGTGCTTGTTTGCGCGGTGATGGATTTTGTTTACAAAATGCCGGAGATGGGGCTGATCAAGGCGGTGGTGGGCGTCGGTATTCTGGTGTTCGGCTGGCTGTTTGTGCGGCTGGCGCTGTATATTCTCGCGGTTGCCGTGATCGCGATGGGGCTGATTCAGATTCTCAATATCTATCGCTATGCACCCGCCTATCTCACGGGAAAAGAAAAATTCGCATTCTATCTGCGCCCGGTTCTCTCCGTGCTTGCCGGCGCGTGCCTTTTGTTCAATCAGGGGGGCACAGTCGCATGGGTCTTTATCGTGACGGGTGTGCTCCTGGTGGTCGAGGGAATTGCGGAGCTGTATTCTGTTTTCACCTCACCGTTCTGACGCCGATGGCTTGCGGGCTGCCAGTCATGTGAAATGAGCGGGCTTGTGCCCGCGACGGTGCCTTTGCGGCGGCACAAGATGTTTTGAGAACAGAAAGACGATAGAAAACGTGTTTCTGCGAAATCTATTGTTTTTTGTACTTCACCCAAAACGGTTATTTGAGAAAAGGGAGAAAAAACGAAAAAGCGGCAATCTTCTGAATGAAGATTGCCGCTTCTTTTGGGCAGAAGCCCATACACCGAAACCGAATACATCATCGTGAGAGGAAGAAACGGCTTGATCGGCGCTGCGCCGATATTTGGCTGCCCGGCCTTCCGGGCTGGTGGAAGCGAAACAGTCAAAACTGATTACCCAATCGTGGGATAAGGAGACAAGTTTGCACTTGCTGTCCCGATATTCGGCTGCCCGGCCTTCCGGGCTGGTGGAGGCGAGACAGTCAAAACCGAATACCCCATCGTGGGATAAGGAAACAAGTTTGCACTTGCTGCCCCAATATTTGGCTGCCCGGCCTTCCGGGC
>DBGFNI010000171.1:0-17174 GCA_048527645.1 Eubacteriales bacterium
TGTCCCAGTCCACAAAATCGTCTGCCCGGACAAAGCAGGGCAGCTTTAATCTGGCAAGCGGATAGAAATCAACGCTGATATAGAACTTCTCCGGGAGGTTTTCTTCTTTATTCGGGAAAAACTCGGCGGCAATCTGATGCTGCCCGGCAAACCGCTCCTTGCGGGTACATCCGATTGCCTCAAACGCGGCGTAGATTTTCTCTTTTTCGGCGGGATCTGCATAATTGTCCACATCGCCCGATGCAAACAGGCTCAAATCGCCGCCGGACAGCAGCAATGCGCCGAAGTTTTCAGAAACAAACATTTTCTGCACGCCGCATTCGGCAAGCGCCCGATACGCTTTGTCCAAAAAGCGCAGGATGCTTTCGTTCCGGCGGCGGTAAGTGTCTGCAATCTCAGACCAAAAATCAGCATCTATGCCGCATGCGCAAAGCGTCTTTGCGGCAAAAGGGAGAATTTTTTTCGTTGACACTGCTTCATAGACGGCATCCTTGCCCGCCGCGGCATATGTATCCGCGATTTGCTGCTTTTCCTCCTCACTTAAGTGCTCTCCCCGAATCATGAGAGGATCAATATTTTCCATACACGCCATTTACGCTTCCCCGTTCCATAATTTGACCATGCGCCCGGCAAAGGCGTCGAAGATTTCTCTGCCGGAGATACCGGGCAGTTCAAGCAGATCATCCAGATAAAAGAGGATATCCTCCAGCCACACCGCGCTTTTCATCGCCGCATAATCGGGCGCCCTCCTTTTGCTTTGCTCACAGGCGCGCATTGCCTCGGGCGCCGCGCAATCCAGCAGGCTTTTCCAACCGTATGCGCGGCGGAGCGAATAGTTCAGCACGGCACTGTCATACCACACGCTGCGTCTGCCGACGGTTTCCCAGTCGTAAATATAGGTTTTGCCCGATGGGTCAACCCATATATTCCCGCTCTGAAAATCGCCGTGACCAAGACACAGCTCGACGGTATCACTGCGGGACAAAATCTCGGCGGCTGCCTGTGCCGTGTGCAAAAGCGGCTCGCTGTATTGAATCTGCTTTTCCCCCGCAGCACGCCTGAGCTTGGGCTCGATGTCTGCAAGCAGGGCTTGCGCATATTCCGAAGCGCACACTTCGCTGCGGGTGTCTTCCGCCAGCCGGCGAATGCCCCGCACCGCATCATCCAGCCCCTTTTGATACGCCTTGCCGTTTTTGGTTCGCGCCAGCGGGTGCCCGTCCAGAATCGGCTCACGGAACCAAATATCGCCGTGCGCCGAAAGCGGAACCATAAAGTCATATCGGTGCGCTAGTCTAAACTGCAACTGATTATTGAAATATTTGTCGGAAAAGCCGCTCTTGACGATGCAGTCCACCTGACCGCTTTCATAATCAAAGATGCGAACCGATCGGTTTTGCGGATAAATAAACGCGTTTTTCCCGAGCAGTCCCTTTGCAATGCGGCAGGTTCTCGTCTGCCCGAGCTGCGGGAAAGCCCAGATGAGCGTTGCGGCAGCGTGTCCCGCTAAATACTTGGCAAAATTGCCGCGGATATTATACTCTCCGTTCAAAAAGGTCAGCAGCCCGCGCGGAGCGGGAAAGCGGGAGATGAAGCCGAGCTTCGCATTGATAATCAGCTTTTCCCCCGGTCCCTCTTCATATGAAAAGGCGTCGTCGGCATTTCTGACGAGGCGGAAATACGTGTTCAGCGTATTCTCGAGAATCGTGAAGAAATCCTCGCGCGCGATCATCTCGGCAATTCTCATTCGGTGATCCCCACGGCGGTCAACACTTCGCGGTGAAGCTGCTCAATCGGCTTCTGCCCATCCATAACATTTGTCCAGCAGCCGTTTTGAATGCACGCAAAATACCGGTCGATTTTCTGCTGCTTTTTTTCCAAAGTTTCGATACCCGCCGCGTTTTTCATGCGGTCCCGCTCCAGCGAAACCTCCGGGGGAACGACGAAAACAAACGAGACCTTCGGCTTTGGCGCAACGGATTTGACCAGCTTCCACAGCTTTGACTTGTCGATGTCGATACCCTTGAAATCCGAATGCAGTTCCACATAGGTGTCCCAAATATACCGGTCGCAAATCAAATACTTGTTTGTGACGGCAAAAAAACGATAGCAAATGCCCCAATACAGGCACAAATCAAGCATGCTGCAAAGATACAGCAGTTTTTCCTTGCGCGGATTTTGAAATACCGCCTCGCGGTATGCAGTCTTTTCTTCGGGATTCATTTTTTTGTCCCGCCGCACCAGCTGCTTGAGCAGCAGCACGCCGGGCGTGCCGCGCGCCTTGCTCCAGATTTTTTTAGCCTTGATATGATGCTCTTCCAAGTACTGATACAGCAGGTCAATCTGCGTCGTTTTTCCCGCGCTGTCAATGCCGCTGAAAGATACAATCATGCTAAAACCTCCTCATCAGCAAATACCCCGTCCGGGGGCACAGAAGAAGCAAACGGGAAACCGCCTTTGTTTTCAGGCTCCCGCATTTTGCTTCGCGCTGAACAAACGGACGGCAATTTGCCTCTTGATGCAGTCGTTTAAAATCCCCGAATGCAGTCATTTTCGCCGCGCTGTGCAGCAGGGAAAAATACATTCTGGGCAAAAACCGATCCCGAATCTCGGGGCACATCCGGTTTTCAACATCGGCATACAGCCGCTCCAACCCGCCGATGCAGGTCAGCATTTTCGGAATTCCGGACGCTGTCATCGTCGATCCGGGGTGAAGAATGTATTGATAGTTTGACCGACTCGTGTGGATCACGGGCTTTCGGTTATAGGCGAGGCATCTCCAGATAAACTGCACATCCTCCGAATAGCGCACCGCCTCGTCAAACAAAAGCGCGTTTTCGGTCAGAAAATCTTTGCGAAACAAGAGTGTGGGCAGCAAAAACTTCACAGAACGGTTGAAAAAGACCCTCTGCGCTTCTTCGGGAGCAAACCGCACCGGATCGGCGCCTTCTTCCCGCTGTGTGGACGGCGTTGCGCCATTTGCCGTGACGACGGTAAAAGAACTTGAATAGATGTCCGACGCTCCTTCGTCCCGTATCATGCGCGCGTAATCAGACAGAAAGTCATCCGCCAGAACATCGTCTGCATCCACCATGACAATGTATTCGCCGCGCGCCGCCCGCAGCCCTGTGTTGCGTGCACCGGACACGCCGCGGTTTTCTGTATGGATGATGCGGTATGGAATATCCGACGCCTCCGACAGCACATTTTCGGCAATCTGCATCGAGCCATCCGGCGAGCCGTCGTCCACGACAATCAGCTCAAACGAACGGTATTTCTGTGCCAAGACGGAGGTCAGACAGGCTTTTATGTACTTTTCCACATTGTAAACAGGAATCACTACGGAAATCATCATGGCTCGCACCTGCCCATAATGCAATTGTAGCAGTCGTGCGCATCAAAGTGCTGCTCGAGATATTCTCTGGCGGCTTTCCCCATCTGCACAATGTCAGAAGCATTCATTTTGTCTACCGCTTTTGTAAACGAATCGACGTCTTTGGCAGAGGAGGTGTAGCCGTAGCCGCCCCTTTCCGCATCGGTACCGATGTCGGTGACATCATCCGAACAAACAACAACCGGCATCGCGTTTTCCATATAGGAAAGGATCCGGGACGGATAGTTCGGAATCGTGAAACGGGAATCGAGAAAAATCAGTCCGACATCACAGCCGGCTGCCAAGGCATCATACCGGTCCTTTGGTAAAAACCGAATCAGACGGACATTAGACGGATGCTCGTCCCGGATATAGTCTTCCAGCATGGGATATTCGCTTCCGCTGCCGCAAATGATGAAAAACCGATCGCTTTTGCCGGCGTTTGCATCAAGACAGCGGATGAGATGATCGATGCCCTGTGGCTTGCCCAAATTGCCGCCGTAAAGATATACGGTTGCCTCCCGGGAGATATGATATTGCTCCCGCACCGCCGCCTTTTGCGCGGTTCGGTCGGTCAGGGGATGGGGCAAAATCGCATTGGCGCAGATTTCGACCTTGTCCGCAGAAATCTCGGGATTCCAGTGCATCAGATAATCCACATTCGCCTGTGACATACAGCCGATGGTGTCCGAAACGCGGTAGAGTCCCTTTTCCTTTCCGCGAAAATAGCGGTACAGCAGGCCGCCCTTGCCAAACATGGCAAGGTCAACGGCGTTCTGCGGGAAAATATCCTTGAGCATCAGATAGGTACGGCAGTGAAAATCACGCTTTAATTTCCGCACTGGCCCGTACAGGGTGATCGGCGGGGTGGAATACAGAATCAGTCCGAAGGAAATACCGCTGAGATATTTTTTAACAGCGCGGTAATACAGCCCGCTTAACGTGACGGTTGAAATGCCTTTTTCAATCAGCGAGACCCCGCTTGTATTGCCGACGCGCACCTTCAGCAGCGAATATGTATCAAAGTCCAGCAGCTCCGTTTGTTCTCCGCTGCTTTTCTCCCGCGGCGTGACGATATAGGGGCGGTGGCCGTGTTCGATAAACACCTTCATCAAATCCGAATAGATATTGTGCATTTCAATATCCGTAAACGGATTCATGGTCAAAAATAATATATTCATCTCACTTCACGCTCTGTATAACGGGAAATAGTCGGCGGCAAGGTCAAACACAGCATCCTTTGCTGCACGGGCATTGACAAAATAATCGTATTTTTCTTTGTCGAATATATATTTTCCGACATAGAACGGAACATCGGGAGCAGGGGTAAAACTGCGCTTGTATTTGTATATGCCGTCATCCTTGTGATAACCGCCGCCCAAGACAAAGACCGAAATCCCTGTCGCGTTACACCACTGAATGATGGCGTCCTTCAAAAAATCGTTCGGCCGCATGGGATAATAATCCTCTAGCGTGCCGCCCAGGAAGGAATATGCATATTTTTCGGAATACAGCACGAGTTCGGTCGCAATCGCCTTGCCGTCCTTGAGGACATCGAAATATATAAAGTTGCGGGGCAGGAGCTTTTCGATGTTTTCAAAGTATTCTCTTTCAAAATAGTAATACTGCTTGGCGTGATTGCGCTGCATCGTCTCATAATAGATGGTAAGAAAATCGTCTAAATGCGCCGTGCTCTTTTCGATCCGCATTTCCAGACCGTTTGCCCGCGCCTTTTTGACATTCTTTCTGACCTTATGCTCATACCGCATATAAATCTCGTCATAGGAGCCGGTCGTATCGACAATAACGTCATCGAGCATCTTGACCGTTTCTCCGTAATAATGCTCGCGCACATCCACGTTGTCGTACAGATGAAAGCGGATAAATTCGCAGATGATGCGATTCTCTCTGCAGTACGCGGAAAATGCTTCGCGGTAAGAGTCCATCAGTTTTTGCACATCGGAGCATTCCATGATGATGGGCCCGCCGTAGCCGTAAGGCGTGACGATGTCATAGTAGGTCTGCCCGTCGATTTCGGTCTCGATCCGGCGCAGAATAAAGGTATTTTTGATTTTGCCAAACGCACATTCGTGCGTAAAGGTCGCACTGCGCCCGTCGATTCTTTCGTACAGCTTTGCGTAATTCTCGTTAAAGTATAAATCCATCACTCGCTCAAACAACTCCTCAATAAACGGTATAGACGTTCCATGTCCGCCTCGCCGTACCGCTGGTCGCAAACACAGGACAGCTCGGTCGTGTACAGCGCAGCCCCCGCCTCGCTGATGGTGTGCAACGCGGAAAGCGGCCAGTGCACGGGCAGATAGATCCCCTCTGCAATCAGCGCTTTGCGCACGGCGTCCCGTTTTCCGCCGTCAACGGTGATCGGCACAAACAGCGGACAGTCATCCCCACGCACATCCCCGAATGGAAGCTCGATTCCGGGCTGGGTGCGCAGCCGCTCAATCAGATATTCTGCATTTTTGCGGCGTTTTTGGCGTATGGCATCGGGGTCCGCGGTTTGCAGCTTTGCGCACGAAGCCGCGTCCGGCGCATAACGCAGATAGTCTGTTTCAAGCATATTTTCCGCCGCGGCAAACAGATCGAGAAACGCTTTCTTGTCAACAGCTTTTCCATCCATATACGCGGCTTTCAAATCAAAGGCACGATTGCGCAGCTGCGTATACGCATCAAACGACGAGAGCGCCGTATCACATAGCGGCCCGTCGCGCTTAGAGACAAACCCGGCATTTACGCCGAACCATTTTCGATAGCTGCCGAAGACATAGTCATACAACGAAAAATCGTTGTTTTCACAAAACAGGGAATGCGTCGCGTCATACAGGAGGATTTTTCCCTTTTCCGCCTGATCCCGCGCGATTTGTGCCGTATCGGCTTGGCGATATCCGAAACAGTCCATGAGAAAAACCAGCTCACAGTCATTGTCCGCGCACAACGCGCGTCGGATTTTGCCGTCGCGCACCGTGACGTCGTAAAACTCCACGGCGACGTGATGCCTGAGAAAGGGCTCAATCATCGTATGACAGCAGTAAGACGGCAAATATGCCTTTTGAACGCGGTGCGTGCGCAGAATATCGTCAACCGCAATTTCCTGTGCGGTGCGCCCGGAAAGGACGGTCAGGCTCGAAAATCCGTGGGGCAGCAGGCGGGAAACGCCGCTTCCGCCGTCATGCGGCTGCGTCCAGAATTCGCTTCCGATTTCGTTTCGCATCTGATCAGTCTTCCCGCAGCCGTGAATAAACAAAAATGTTGCGGTACTGCCCTCCCTTGAACACACGCTGCCGCAATTCGCCCTCGCAGGTATAGCCGCATTTTTCAAACAGCTTGCGGGAAATGTCGTTGTGCGTCAAAATCTCGGCATACACGCAATTGAGCCGAAGCTCATCGAATGCATATCGGGTCAGTGCGCGCAGGGCGTCTGAGCCGTAGCCCTTTCCCCTGCCGCTTTGCGCCAGCTTGATGTGAATCTGCGCAACGCCGTTTTTGCGGTCGATGCTGCTGAGAATGACGGTGCCCACGCCGCTGTTATCCGCCGTTTCCGCGGGAACGACAATACAGCGCAGAACATCCGAAGCGCCCGTTTGCGCAGCCATCCATTTTCGCTGCTCCGTCTCGGAAACGGGAAACGAGCTGCCGCCGAGCATACGCTCGGTTTGCGGGTCGTTGATCAGTTCGAGCAGCAGCGCCGTGTCGCGTTCCTCGATTGCCCGCAATATGACTTTTTCACCGTAAATATTCATGTTACGTCCACCTTTTCTTGTTCCAACTGCCTTCTTCTGTAAACGTCGAAGTCCTCGGGACTGTCAACGCCGCGCTCCCCGATGCCGGAATGCTTAAACACCACCGCCACGGTTTGCAGGATAATGGTGATGTCACCGATAAAACTGATGTTTCGAACATAGTTGCAGTCGTGCATAAACCGCTCTTCCCAGGTTGTTGCATTGCGTCCGTGAACCTGCGCCATGCCGGTCAGACCCGGGCGGACGCTGTGCCGCATCCGTTCTTCATCGGTATAGTAAGGCAAATACTGCACGGCAAGCGGCCGCGGCCCGACAACTGACATATCGCCTTTCAGAATATTGATCAGCTCTGGCAGCTCGTCAAGCGAGGCTGCGCGCAAAAACCGGCCGTATTTTGTCAGGCGGCGGTCGTCCGGCAAGAGCTTGCCGTTCGCATCCGTCTCACAGGTCATAGTGCGAAATTTTATCAGCTTGAAAATCCGCTCGCCCTTGCCGGGACGTCGCTGGGTGAAGAACGGATTGCCCTTCATCGCGGCAGCGCCGATTGCCGTCAGCAGCAAAAGAACGGGAGACAGGACAAGCAACGCGCAAAACGAGAGAAAAAAGTCCATCGGACGTTTTATGTATCTTGCATAAATGCCGGTTGAGACGGCGAGCGGTTCGCTCTTCCCCTCCGGCGTTTTCGGTGGCGTTTGAATCATAGATTATTCCTCAGCAAAAGCATTTTTTCGATTGTCATTCAGACCTTTATCCAAAAGATCCGCGCCGGCATTTGCACAGACCCCGGCGAGATATGCGCTGATCCTCGCCCTGCCTCCTCCGTCTCTTGTAACAAACGGATTGATCCGGACAAGCCGCTGCATATACGGGTGCTTTGAGGGCATGACACAGAAATCCTATCCGGCTTTGCAGAGGACAAACCTTGCACCCTCCCCCTGCCGAAGCGCCCTTCTTTGCCGTGCGGCGCATCGTGGCGATACTGTTTTCTTCGTGCATATTATCCGGAACGGCATTGCAAACCGGATCAATCTGCCAAAACAAATCAACAGCCGGAAAAATCCGCTCCGCGGGATGTTTTCATGGCAGAAACGAAAACCGAAAACAGCAAACCACTCCTTATTAATTTTATCACAAAACAAGGATTATGTCAATCGAAACATGACCGCTTTTTATATATTGCTTTAACAAAATACAACCCGCACCGCCCATTCTGTTCATTTATGATCCGATTTGGTTTGTGCCATTGCAGAGATTAAGAATCTGCTTATGACCCCCACGTTCCCTCGCGCAATTCACAGACGGGTTCCCCGTGCCGTACTCGCCGGATACAAACCTTGCGCAGCAAAATTTTTCATACGGTTTTTCAAAAACAGAATTTAGCCGCAAGCCATCTGATGCGTCGGGCGGCTTGCGGCTTTGGTTGATTTATTCCCGCGGCATTTCCTTTCCGCGGATGACGCCGCAGGCGATTTTCGTGCCGGCGTTCCCTGCCGGCTGCGTTGTAAAATCATCAAGCGCGGCATGAATGACAACCGTCTTACCCAAAATTTCCGCAACGGTAAATCTCCCGGTCAGAAAAACGGAATATGCCGCGCCGTCCACGCCGAACAGCGGCGGCATATCTCCCGCGTGATACGGGTGCGGACAGTTCCGCGGATTATAGTGTCCGTCTGTCGCGGCAAACGGATCCTCCTGCGTCCCGCTGCACGCCGAGCCGGCGTGAATATGACAGGCAAATATCGGACTGTCACAGTGGGCATCTTTCGGCAATCCCCTGACTTCTATCCGAACCAAAACGCCGGCCGGGAGCTGATAAAACGCAGCGCCGCCGGTCAGCTCCGGATACTGCGCGCTTCCCTGCAGCATCGCCACCGCATCGGGACGGTTACGTTTCAACGCGCCGATTCTGATTTTCACTTGATTTTTCATGTATCATACCTCTTTTCGGCTGTTTCTGTACCGTCAGTATATGCATACGGCGCGGGCGGTGTTTTTTGACAAAAAGCAAACCGAAGACGAAAATGCCGTCTCCGGTTTGTGCTTTTCCGTAAATTTATGTCAGGTCTGCGTCGATATTGATCACCGCCGCAAAGCGGGGATCCAGCGCTTTGATCGCCTGCTTGATCGCCTCGACATTGGCTTGCGTCTGTTCCTCCTTCTCCGCGCGCGGCACCACCATGTCAAAAATCACGTTGATGCGCTGCACGCCGTCCGTGATGCGGAAATCATGAATGGTATACGCGGGATTGACGCGCGTGATCACGCTCTTTACCATCTCCTTGATCCCGTCGACATATGCGTCGCCGACGCGAACGGGATCCATATGAATCACCAGCACGGTTCCCGTTTCGCGCAAAACCGTCTGCTCGATTCGGTCAATCTCCTCATGCAGCTGAACCATATTGCCGTCGTCAGGCACCTCCGCATGTACCGAAGCAAAGCACCGCCCCGGCCCGTAGTCATGCACGATCAGATCGTGAATGCCGACAATCCCCTCGCCTTGCAGCACGTGGGAGGATATTGCGTCGACCAGCACCGGGTCCGGCGGGCCGCCCAGCAGCAGATCCGCCGTTTCCTTTGCAACGGAGAAGCCCGCCTTCATGATCAGCAAAGAGACAGCAATTCCCATTGCGCCGTCAATGGAAAACGGACAGTCGGTGAACACAAACCGGGAAAGCAGCGTCGCGGCAATCACCGCGCCGGTGGCGCACACATCGCTGATGCTGTCCGTCGATGCCGCGGACAGCACCGTAGACGAGATTTGCTTGCCCATATAGCGGTTGTAGGAAAACATCCACACCTTCACCAGCACAGAAGCCCCGAGAATTCCCAGCGAAACCCAGGAAAAATTCAACTCGTCCGGCGTTGTCAGCTTGCCAAGCGAGGAGCGCAGCAATTCAAAGCCGACAAACATGATGACAAACGAAACGATCAGGCTCGCCAAATATTCCAGTCTGCCGTGTCCGAACGGATGCTCGTGATCCGGCTTTTGCCGGCTGAGGTGCGCCGTCGCCGCGGAGATGGCAGAGGTGCTCAGATCGGACAGGTTGTTGAACGCATCCGATACAATCGCCATCGAGCCCATGCCCAGACCGATCAGAAGCTTTAGCACGAACAGCAGCGCGTTGCACAATATTCCCAAAACGCCGGAAAGCATAATATAATCCGACCGAACCTTCTCATCGGAAACGCGGTCGGCATTTTTTATAAACCTTTTGATCAGATACCTTATCATGTTTTCATCTCCCGTCCTCTCATCGGAAAACGGACCGGTTCCCCGGACCGATAGCTTTCCGCAGAGGCAACCCGGTTTGATCCGCCGCAATTACGAACGGCGCAGCCGTTCCATTCGAACATCTTTTCCCAGAAAGCGCAGCTGCAAATATTCCCCCATAAACCGGGAAAGCAAACGGTCTGTATACCGCTCGCCCAGCTCCGACGGCGTCAGGTTGGTGCTGACAATCGTGCCCTGCCCGTGATTGAGACGGGTATTGACCAAATGATACAGGCGGGAAACGGTGAACTGCGTGGACATTTCCGTCCCCAGATCATCTAAAATCAGCAAATCGCAGGACAAATATCTTTCTGTCGCCCGCGCCCCTTCTTCTTTTTCATCGCCCTTGCCGAACTGCTCCCGCTCAAAATCGGAAAACATGTTCTGCGCGCTCAGATATACCACGTCAAAGCCCCGGTCGATCACCACCTTGGCAATCGCGGTGGACAAATGCGTCTTTCCCGTCCCGGTATGCCCGCTGAACATCATATTTTTCATTTCCGCATCGCCGAAGGTGTGCGCATAGCGATAGCACAGATCAAAGTTTTCCTTCATCCGTACCCGTTCTTCCCCCTGATAATATTCCAGCGAAAACGTGTCAAAGCGCTGCGTCTGCATCAGCGCGCCCAGCCCCGAGCTTTCATAGCCGGCCAGCGTCAGCGCGCGGCGCATGCAGGGGCAAAGCTTCATATGTAAATACCCGGTGTCCTCGCACTGTTCGCACTCATATTTGATTTTGGTGTAGTCACGGGGAAAGCCGTTGCTCTCCAGAATATCCCCGCGAATCGCCTGCAGCTCCAGATTTTCCTTTTTCATCTGCTCCATGCGCTGCGCGATGTTTTCCTTTCCGGCAAGCGTTTGTGCGAAAATATTTTCCACCGTCTGCGACAGCGCGGCGTCAATCTCCGCCAGCTGCGGAATCTTCTGCGCCACTTCCCGTCTGCGCTGTGCCGCCTCGCTTTCCGCGCGGTAGCGCTTGTTTTCATATTCCTGCTTGACGCGTCTGTAATTCTCCCGGCTGTATCCCATCGGTCAATAATCCTTCCTTATTTCCATGTGCCGCGCGTAAGCGGCGGTATTACCGAAAGCTGCGCTTCATCGCCAGCTGTAAAAACTCCTCAACGTCAAAATCGCCCATGCGGCGCGGCGCCTTGTCTTTGCCCGGTGTTTTTTTCGGCGCGCTCTGCGCGGCGCTGCCCGCCGCGTTTTTGCTCTGCTGCTGAAATTTTTCTTCCGCAGCGCGTGCCTGCTCCACGGTAGTAATGCCCGCATCGCGCCAGCTCTTCATGATTGTCGCGGCATAGGGAATCGACGCCTTGGAGGTGTAATTCACCGTCAGTTCATAGGCATACTCGATCATCTCAAAGGGCATACCCCATTCGTTGGCCCAGGTTTCCACATGCTTTTTTTCCTTCGCCGTCAGCGCGCGCTCTCCCAGACCGAACAGCCGCCGAACCCGGTAGGTCAGATCGTGCGTGCGATCCCACTCTGCAATCCGCTGCTCCAGCGCTTCCACCGTGTCAATCCCCTCGTCGATCAACCCCAGCGCCGTGCGCTCGATATAGCGCATGGAGGTTTTTCCCCGCTTTTGGCAATACGCCGCAAGACTCAATATGTATGCGGGAGAGAGGGAAAGCGCATCGTACAGCCCCACCAAAATGCCAAGCTCATAGGACGAGAGAATCTTGCCCAGCAGCCGCTGACATTCCTCCGCCAGCGGGCGCAGCTCCACATGCTCCTCCATCAGAGCGGCGATTTCTCCGTCGGCATAGCCGGGCAGCTCGCTGTGCGGCTTCTTTTTCTGCGCCGCCGCGGCTTTGCCCCGCTCCGCACCGCCGGGTGCAGCGGATTTTGCCGAATCTTTGGTCTGTGCCGCGTGGGTATCTTCGGGACGGCTGTGCGGCGTTTTGTCTTCCCGCAGTATTCCCTGCGAAACCCAATAGTCGATACCGCCGGCAATCTGCTCCGCCGTCAGTCCGCTCGCCGCCGCCGCCTCTTCCAAATGGCTTTGCACATCATTTTGATATTCCGGATGCAGCGCCAGGCAAAGCAGCACCTTGCACCGCTCTGCATCGGCTTCTTTCAGTTTTTCTTTCACCGCACCGGGCAGCGTGCAAACACGGTCGGCATAGTAAAACGATACTGTCATGGTTTTCTCCGTTTCGCCGCACGCGGCGGATCAATCTTCTTTGGCAGCCCCGTCGCGGTTGAGTGCGTACATCAGATTCATCAGAGAATCCCCCATGTGTACATTTTCCACCGAAATAGGGAAGCGGCTGCGGTCAATCTGTGCGTTGGTAAAATTCCAAAATCCGCGCACACCGCACGCAGCCAGCATCTGCACCGTGTCGTTGGTGTACTCCTTGGGCAGGGTCAGAATCGCGATATCCACATGTATTTCATCCAAAAACCGGGAAATCGCCTCCATATCCTGCACGCGCTGTCCGCCCGCCTGTGTCCCGATGATCTCCGGGTCTGTGTCAAATATGCCCGCCAGCATGATGCCGCGTTTTTCAAACATCGTGCTGCCGGCAATCGCGCGGCCGAGATTGCCCGCGCCGATGATCACCGCGGTATAGCGGTTGTTCACGCCCAATATTTCTCCGATCTTATGATACAAATATCTGACGTTGTATCCGTATCCCTGCTGACCGAAGCCGCCGAAGCAATTCAGATCCTGCCGGATTTGAGACGCCGTAATGTTCATCATTTTGCAAAGCTCCGCAGAGGATATGCGCAAAACATCCTGCGCCAGCAGCTCCCGCAAATATCGGAAATAGCGGGGCAGCCGTCTCACAACCGCCGGCGAGACGGTTGCCTTTTCGCTGTTTTCCGCCGATTTTTCTTCTTTGCGTGCTTTTGCCGCTGCAACTTTTTCGGTTTGTTTTTCCGCTTGCATTCCGCTTGCTGCCGCAGTATCTTTCTTACTCATGTTCACACCAATCTCCGTATATTTTTTGAATAACGGTTGATATTCCAAAATTTTGCATACTTTTTATAAAAACAGGTTTTCTTGATTTTATTGCCATTTTTCTGCCCCGTCATTTTTAAAACACTTTTAGAAATTAGGCGGGTATTCCACACTATCAACATGGTTTTCCACAGAAAAAAGCCCGATTCTGTGCTGTTTTTTTGATTTTTCCGTCCGTTTTCCAACGCTTTCCACAAAGATTTCCACAGAACGTCATCCTTGCATATTTGCGATGAATATACAAAGTTTTATTCATTCGGACGTGCGTTCAGCCGCGCATCTGCGAGGTTTCCCGCCAGGTATTCATAGTAAGCCTGCGCCGCGATCATGGCGCCGTTGTCTCCGCACAGAGAGAGCGGCGGTGTGTAAAACTTAACCCCTTTTCTCTCACAGAGCGCGCGCAAAGCATCCCGCAAATGACTGTTTGCCGCGACGCCGCCGGCAATCACCAGCGCGCGATCGCCGTAGCGGTCCAGCGCCGTTTCGATCTTTTTTGCCACAGATTCTTTCACGCTTTTGGTGAATGACGCGGCAATATCCGCTGTGCTGACGGTCTGACGGCGCTGCTCTGCCGCGTGGATTGTGTTGAGCACCGCAGTTTTCAGACCGGAAAACGAAAAGTCAAGCGAGTCGTCATGAATGGCCGCCGAAGGAAATTTGAATGCGTTTTCATCCCCCTCGTACGCCAGGCGATCCATTTCTTTCCCGCCGGGATACGGCATTCCCATCACGCGGGCGACCTTGTCAAAGGCCTCGCCGATGGCGTCATCTCGTGTTGCCCCGACTGTTTCAAAATCCGTCGTGGATTTCACCCGGATCACGGAGGTGTGTCCGCCGGACGCCACCAGCGCAAGAAACGGGGGCTTGAGATCCGGATATGCGAAATAATTGGCGGCGACGTGCCCTCTGATATGATTGACGGCAACCAGCGGAATGCGGTTGGCAAATGCCAGCCCCTTTGCAAAATTCACACCGACCAGCAGCGCGCCGATCAAACCCGGAAACGCGGTTACCCCGATACAGTCCACCTGCGCAAGCGTAACGCCCGCCTCCTCCATCGCCTCATATGCCAAAGAGGAAATCGCCTCGGCGTGGGCGCGGCTCGCAATTTCGGGCACCACGCCCCCATACACGCGGTGAAGCGGAATCTGGGAGGCGATCCGATTGGATAAAATCGTCTTCTCGCCGCCCGCGCCCGTCTCATCCCCGGTCATTCTCACCACGGCGACGCCGGTTTCGTCACAGGATGATTCGATTCCTAAAATGATCATAACGGTTTTTCACTCTTTACACATCCAGCATTTCGATATCACTGTCAGCCGACGGCTCGGGCTGCGGCGCCGTGCGCTCTCCGCTCTCATCCGTCTGCTCCTGCGGCGGCACTTCCTCCGCCTCGTCCGCAAGCTCCGTTTCGGGAACCACCGCGAAGCGGGTGATCTTTGCGTTTTCTTCCATCCGCATGATAATCACGCCCTGGCTGGCTCTGCCGCAGGTTCGGATGTCGCACACGGGCGTGCGGATGATGACGCCCGCGTCTGTCACCAGCATCACGTCTTCGTTTTCATCCACTGCGGCAATGCCGGCAACCGGTCCTGTCTTGTCGGTCACATTGTGGCACACCACGCCTTTTCCGCCGCGATTATGCGCGCTGTATTCAGCAAAATCGGTTTTCTTGCCAAAGCCTTTTTCCGTGACGGTAAGCAGCGTCTTGCTGTCGTCAACCACCGTTGCCCCGACAACATAATCGCCCTGTGCCAAACGGATGCCGCGAACGCCGCGCGCGGTGCGTCCCATCACGCGCGCCTCTTTTTCGTTAAACCGAACCGCCTGCCCGTCGTGCGTCGCGATCAGAAGATCGTCGTCGCCGCAGGTCAGCAGTGCAAACGCCAGCGCGTCGCCCTCGTCAAGATTCACGGCGATTTTACCGCCCTTGCGCTGATATTCAAAATCCGTTACATTGACGCGCTTCACCACACCCAAACGGGTAATCATCAGCAGATACGCCTGCGGGTCAAATGCCTGCAGCGATACGATGGACGTTACCCGCTCATTGGGCTGGATTTCAATCAGGTTGATCAGATTTGAGCCCTTTGCCGTTTTTCCCGCCTCGGGAATCTGGAACGCGCGGCGCACGTACACCTTTCCCTTATCGGTAAACAGAAGCAGATGCGAATGAGAATCTACAACATGCAGATCCTCCACGCCGTCCTCTTCCTTGGTTCGCATCCCGATCACGCCTCTGCCGCCGCGGTGCTGCGAATTGAAGTCCGCGACATTCTGCCGTTTGATATATCCGCCGTACGTGACGGTGATCGCACAGGTGTGACGCGCAATCAAATCTTCCAGATTGATTTCTTCTTCCGCAGCAATGATCTGCGTGCGGCGCGGGTCTGCGTATTTGCGCTTGATCTCCAGCATTTCATTTTTAATGATGTCGTGCAGCTTGGTGCTGTCTGCCAGAATCGCACGCAGTTCTTCGATGAGCTTTCTCTTCTGCTCCAGCTCTTCCTCGATTTTGATGCGTTCGAGCCCCGCAAGCTTGCCCAATGTCATTTCCACAATGGCCTGTGCCTGAATATCCGTCAGGCCGAAGCGCTCCATCAGCGCCGCCTTTGCATCGGCAACCGTCTGGCTGGCGCGGATAATCGCAATCACCTCGTCGATGAAATCAATGGCAACCATCTGTCCTTCCAGAATATGCGCGCGCTGCAGCGCCTTTTCCAGATCAAAGCGAACGCGCCGCTCCACCACGCTCTCCTGATGCCGGATATAGTGGCGCAAAATGTCCAGCAGCGGCAGCACCTTTGGCTCGTTGTTGACCAGCGCGATCATATTGACCGCACAGGTGTCCTGCAGCTGAGAATTTTTATAGAGCTGGTTGAGAATGATCTGACCGTTGGCGTCGCGACGGTATGTGATCTCAATGCGCATACCGCTCCTGCCGCTCAAATCCTTGATGTCGGTGATGCCGTCAATCCGCTTATCCTTGACCAGATCGGCAATGGATTTCACCAGCATGCTCTTGTTGACGGAATACGGAATTTCCGTGATGATAATTTTGTTCTTATCCTCGTCGATTTCCGCCTTTGCCCGCACATTGATATGCCCTCTGCCGGTTCGGTAAGCATCCAAAATGCCCGCCGTGCCGTAAATCGTCGCATACGTCGGGAAGTCCGGTCCCTTGATATACTGCATGACCTCTTCCAGCGTCGCGTCGGGGTTTTCCATATAGAAAATGGTGCCGTCGATGACCTCACCCATATTATGCGGCGGAATATTGGTCGCCATACCGACGGCAATACCCACCGAGCCGTTGACCAGCAGATTGGGGAAGCGGGACGGGAGCACAACCGGCTCCTTGAGCTTATTATCAAAGTTCGGCGTGAAATCCACGACGTCCTTTTCGATGTCAGCCATCATTTCGTTCGCCATTTTGGCAAGGCGTGCCTCGGTATAACGGTATGCAGCTGCGCCGTCACCGTCCACGTTACCGAAGTTGCCGTGTCCCTCAATCAGCGGATAACGCAGCGAAAACGGCTGCGCCAAGCGCACCATCGCGTCGTATACGGCGCTGTCGCCGTGCGGATGGTACCGACCCAAAACGTTACCCACCGTTGTCGCCGACTTGCGGAACGGCTTGTCACTGGTCAGGTGATCCTCATACATTGCATATAAAATGCGGCGATGCACCGGCTTCATTCCGTCGCGGACATCCGGCAGCGCGCGGGCCACAATCACGCTCATCGCATATTCGATGAACGATTTTTTGACCTCTTTTTCCATATGAATGTCAACTATTTT
>DBGFNI010000172.1:0-8514 GCA_048527645.1 Eubacteriales bacterium
CAAATAGCAGATCATCAGCGCCTTGCGCAGAATCCCCCGGTTGCGCCGGAACGGATGCTCAATCAGCCAGGGCAGCAAAATCAGATTGTAAAGCTCGCAATAAATGGGCAGCCGTCCCACATAAATGCCGCTGGTCAGCATGCTCGCCAAATACAGGCATGCCGTCACCACGGACATATTGACGCAGAGGTGAATCACCGGCGGCGTGTCGGGCTGATAGATCTCCCGCCGCCCGAAGAAGGCAAGCGCCACGGGAACCAGCGCCACCAGCAGCCGGATGGGGCTGGAGCCGCTGTCGTTTGCCGCATTGGCCAAATCCACCGCGTAGGTGGTGTTCTCCGCCGCAGAGCCCAATAGCGTATCCAATGCGCCCGTCGCAACCGCCGCAAGCAAAAACCCAACCAGCAGCCACACCTTCTTGTTCCAGGCGCGCCCCTGCACCAAAAACAGGATCGGCAGCATGATGATCGCGGACTGATGAACCCCGCGCAAGCACCAGATCGGCGTTCTCACGCCGAGCACGCTGCAAATGGGGTCCAGCCCGGACAGCACCAGCACCAGGGGGACAAACAAATACCACCGATTTTTCAGCACCCACTCCGTCGCCGCAAAAATAATTGCCACAGCGAGAAACTGGCGGATGCCGTTATACATCCAGGTGAACAGCGTGGAAGCAACGAAAATATAGGTGCTGATTGCAAAATCCGGCGAATAACGCCGGAAAACAGAGGCAACCAGCAAGCCCTGCACCACGGCAATCAGCCCCAGCCACAGATGCACATTGTCCGAGAGAAAGCACTTGAACAAGGCCTGTATCCCGTAAAACAAGTGGGAATCCGATTTGTTGTTCAGATAGCGGCTGAAGCGGTCAAAGCTGTCCGGCACAAGATGATTGAATTCTCTGATATAAGAGGCGGTATCAATGCAGTGACTGCGCACGGCGGCGAAGAAAATCACCGCAAAAAACAAAAGCAGCATATACGAGCGGTGCACACGGTATTCCCGTGTTTCCCCCACCGTCACAACATCGCTCATGCTCGGTTGCAGTCGGCCGAGCAAAAACACCCAAAGAAAAATACCCCAGTATACGACCATATCAACACAAACTCCGGAACAAAAAAATCAAGGACGCTCACACACCGCATCAATCAGATCGCACGCCTGCTGCACCGTTTTTGAAGTTTCAAACTGTGCGCCGCGTTCCGCCGCAGACACCCGCAGCGCCGAAAGCCGCTCCGGCCGGGTGAGCAGGGACTTGAGTCCGTCATAAATGCCCTCCGTGCTGTTGGGCGTCACCACGCCGTATTCCCCGTGCGCCCCCAACAGCTCGCGCGCACCCGAAACATCGGTGGAAAGCACCGGCACACCGACAATCAGCGCCTCGGTCACCGCCGTGCTCAGCCCCTCATGTCTTGAGGAACAGACCGCCAGATCCGCCCGTGCCAGCCATGCGTACGGATTGTCCGTAAAACCGTTCAGAAAAATATACGACGCAGCACCTGCCTGTGCAATCTGCTTTTCCAGCGCTTTTCGCGCACTGCCCTCTCCGAGAATCACAAGGCAAAACGCACACCCCTCCCGGTGCAGCCGAACCGCCGCATCAATCAGCCGGTCAAAGCCCTTTTCCTCCGACAGCCGCCCCACCGCACAAAGCAGGGGCGTCTCCGGCAGGGGAAAGGCGGGGGCGATCTCCTCCCGCGCGTTTTTTCTGATCGTTTCGGTATCATTGGTATTATACACGACTTTTACGTTTTCGTAAAGACCCGTGTATTTACAAAAGGCGTCTGCCGCGCTTTGGCACACCGCGGCGATCGCGTCACAGCCGCCGTAAGCGGAAAAAGCAGCCCGTTTTGTCCACCAAAAGTGGAAAAAGGTGCTGTGCGCCGGGTCTCCCGTGTGCAGCCAGGTCAGTTTTTTCACCTGCGGATCCTTGCAGCCGCTGATCACCTTGGTCGGCGCGCCGTGCATATAGGCGATGATCACGTCGTAGGTCTGCGGGCCGATGAAATAACGGTACAGCCACCGCGCCGGAATGCACCGCAGTACATAGGCGATCCCGGAAAAGCACGGCGCCTTTTTGCTGATGTAACGGATATGCGGCGCCAGCAACGGGCGGCACACCCCGTCACCGAACATCGTCTCCACCGTGATATCGTAGCGGGCGGGATCCATATGGTTCACCAAATTCACCAGCACGCGCTCCGCGCCGCCGCCGCCCAGGGTGTTGATCAGAAACAATACTTTTTTCATAGCTACCTATCAGATAAAGTGATTCGGCTCCGGCAGGGTCAGCCATTCGCCGAACTGTGCATCCCGCGCGGCGGGAGAAATGCTCCAAAAGCCGCTGCCGGGGAAAAACGTCATCTCCCCAAAATAGATTTTTCCCGCCTCATGATACAAATCCACGCGCACAAACGGAAAGGGCTTTGCCAGCTGTGCGGCGATCTCCTTCATTTTTTCAAAATCGGGCGGCTTGGGCAGCGCCGCCGCGCTGTGGGGCGCGACGCCGGTTCCCATGTCTGCCAGCAGATTCCAGTCCGCGTCATACAAATCCACATATTTTTCGCCGTTGATCTCATGGTTGACCTGCATGGCGCGCACCACACCGTTGAAGCACATGAATTTGTAGTCCACCAAATGGCCGGAGCCGATCAGCTCCTCCGCCAAAATCCGCGGCGTCAGCTCCCGGTAGTTCCACTCCCTGCCGAAGATGTACAGATTCTCATCCAGCCAAGTCTGCATGATCTTGCGCACCCGCTTCCAGTCAAGTGCGCTGCGGTCCGTGCAGAGAATATTCCACCCGCTCCCGTGCGTCGCCTTGAGGATGAAGCGCTCCGGCAGCTGCGCCAAATCCACGTCCTGCGCCCGGTCATAAACGGCAATGGTGGGAATCAGCAAATCCGCATATCCCTGCTGCGCGATATATTTTTTCGCCTCCGCCTTGTCGGAGCACAGGGGAATCCTCTCATCCCGATAATACAGCTTGAGCCACTGCAATTTTTCCGTGAACAGGCGCGGGTGCTCCAGGTCCGGACTGCGCCCGCCGTTGGCGCGGAGGTACAGCCTGCAAATGAACTCCGGGTCATTGTACTTTCGCGCAAAATACTGATATTTTTGCCGCTTGTACCGCTCGGTCAGATACCACCCCAGCGGACTGCTCTTGATGATGCTTTTCAACCGTTTTATCTGTGCCATGTCTGATCAAACCCCGCTCCCGCCGCTCTGCTGCTGCATCTGCTTCTCCTCGCGGCGCTTCTGCCACGCGCGGTACTGCAATACGCCCCAGGTGGGCACCAGTACCTTTGCCAGTTCCAGCGTCGGCCGGATATACCAGTGCAACGGATAGTGCAGCAATCGGTAGCCGTAGAGTGTGGTCTGATACGAAATCCAGCGATCCTTCGCCGTGCGGCGGCGAATCGCGTCCACATCCTCCCGAACCCAGTACAGCGGCTCGCTCATGTTTGCCCCGCGGTAGCCGGCATGCAAAAACCGATACCACAGATCCCGATCCTGCCCGCGCACCGTGCGCGGACTGACGGTATAGCCGCCCAGCGCGTCAAACACCCACTTGTAAGCCAGAACCGTGGCATGATGAAACGCCAGATGCGTATGCGGCGTATAGCGGTCGGGAAATGCCGGACAGGTGACCACCGCCCCCGTCGTCCCGCTGTCATAAAACCGCTGCATCGCCGTTCCCACCAGCACAATATCCTCATGCGCACGCAGAAATGCCACCTGCTTGGCAAAGCGCTCCGGCACGCATTTGTCGTCGCCGTCCATCCGGGCGACAAACTCCCCTGTCGCATGTGCAAGACAGTGATTGAGGGTGAACGCCAGACGCGAGTTCTTCTCATTTTTCAACAGAATAATTTTATCCGGGTATTTTTCCGCATAGGAAGAAGCGACCTTCCAGGTGCAGTCCGTCGAGCAGTCATCGCACAAAATCAGCTCCCAGTTGTCATAGGTCTGCGCCAAAATGCTGTCCAGCGCATCCGGCAGGGTAGGTGCACAATTATAAATCCCCATCAGAACCGATATTTTCCCGTTTCCGACCGTTTGTGTTGCCATTCTGTCAAAGCCCCATTTCTTTCAGCATTTGCGCGTTAACCAGCTTTACATCGTATTTTTCCCGGCAGATTTCATAGGACCGCTGTGCCATGGACTCCCGCAGCTGCGGGTCTTTTGCAAGCTGCAAAATACGCTGTGCCAGCGTCTCGCCATCGCCCACCGGCACCAAAAAGCCGTTGTCCCCGTCCCGCACGGTCTCCCGGCAGCCGGGCGCGTCGGTTGTGACGATCGGCCTGCCCACCGCCATGGCCTCCAGCACACAGCGCGGCGTCCCCTCGTGATAGGAGGGCAGAACAAAAACGGAGCACTGCTCCAGATACGGTCGGACATCCTCGCAGTGCCCGCAGTATTCGATGACGCTGTTCTGAATGTTCTCCTCCAATTCCTCTGCGCGCAGAGACTCCGGATTGCTGTCCAGTCCCCCCACCAGAAGAAAACGCACCGCGGGATTCTGCCGCCGGACGATCGCCGCCGCGCGCAGATATTCCCGGATGCCCTTGCTCCAAACCAAGCGCGCGACCATCAGCACCACCGGCGCCTGCGGCAGCGGCTTGCGCGCAAAGCGGTTCATATCCACGCCGGAGCCGTTGACAACAACCGACT
Organism: Eubacteriales bacterium; assembly: GCA_048527645.1. Lineage (GTDB taxonomy): Bacteria > Bacillota > Clostridia > Oscillospirales > CAG-272 > HGM12669. Next base: position 4,672 of record DBGFNI010000172.1, read on the forward strand.
GCGCGGCGCTGACCACTCCCGTTTGCAAAAAGACGGCAAGGTCGTCGGGGTTTTGAAAAAAGACCCTTTCGCACGCCCGATGCGTGTTGCGAAACAGCGTTTTGAGCACAAAACGCACCAGAGCGTTTTTCAGCCCCTTGCTGTAAAAAGCAATTTCCAAGCCGGATACCAAAACGAACATGTGCGGGATCTTCAGCCGTTTTGCCGCCATCCCGCCGTATGCCACCGGCTTTGACATGTAGGCAAAAAACACATCGGGAGAGAGCGCTTTCAGCGTGCGGTAAAATGCGCGGATCGTTCGCAAATCCTCCAGCGGCGCCGTTCCCGTCCGGGACATGGGCACCTGACAGTACGCCGCGCCGAGCTGCCTGATTCTGTCTTCCATCTCCGACGGCTCCTCGCAGGAAATGCAGATCACCTCATGCCCCCGCCCCGCCATCGCGCGGATCAGCTCGCCGCGGAACTGAATCAACGAGATCCCGCTGCTTGCCGCAATGACTATTTTCATCCTTCCAAATACTCCCTGATCCGTTCTTGCGTATATTTCAGTTCCTCTGCGCCGTAGCGCTGATCAATCGTGATCGGAATGATATATCTTGACAGCCACGCCTCCGCGCTGTCCGGTGAAACCTCGTCCAGCAGATAGCTCCACCAATGCCCCTGAAACAGCTTGTGCTTTTGCAGCCAGGGCAACAGCCCGTCGTCCTCCACCAGCAGCGGATAAACCATGGGCACCGTGTCCGCGTCCAGGTATCGGGAAGCGTCCAGCGCGTTATACCGATCCAGCAGGGCGCACGCCGTGGCAAAGTTTTCTCTGCGTTTTGCCTGATTGAACGCCGCGTCCTCCGCATCCAGCAGCTGCCGCGTCAGCGCGGACATGCGCCGCACATCCTCCTGATCCAGCCGATGCTCGTTTTCCGTGCGGGACGCATACGCTTTTCCCTCGCAGCCGTATTCCATCCGCTCCAGCAAAAAGCTCGCCGTATCGGAGGAAAAATCCTGTTCGTACTCCGAAACAAAGCGGTTCGCGCCCTCCCCGATCACATAGGCGCCGTCGGGCACGCCGCAGAATTTCCGCGCGGAATAGATCTGATAGCAGCCGTCGATCGGCGGCGCGAAAAAACCCTGCGCATTGTCAAGGATTACCCGGTCAAACCGCCGTGCAAGCGCCGTCATCCGCCGACAGCCCATCACGCCGTAATAGTTGACCAGCAGCACCGCCTCCTCCGGCGCAACCTGCTCCGGCTCCAGGCGGGGCGTAAAATCCCGGTCAATGTCATAATACCGAACGGCCACACCCTTCCGGCGCAGAAAGTCCCGCACCGTATCGCACTGATACCGCGGCAGCCAAAGCGCCTTGCAGCCGGTCAGGCGAAACGCATGATAGATCGCGCCGCGCCCGTGATTGAGCCGCGCGGTGTCCGCTTCGTGATGAAATTCGTGTCCGTGGGGCAGCTGCAATTCGATAAAGCTGCCGATCTCCATTTGCTTCATACTGTCACTCCCATTGCCTGCCGCACACGTTCCCAGTCAAAGCCGCAGTGAAAAATATAGTCCAGAACGGACAAATTCGGCAAAAACGCGCCCCACGCCTGCGGATATTCAAACGGATGATAATCCGTATATACCAGTTGTACCCCGCGGTCGGTAAAATGCTGTTCCGTCTGATAAGCGCGCGCACCGTTGCCCGATAAATAGACATCGGCATCCATTTTTTTGCAGATGTCGATCACGCGCGCTTCGCGAACTGTGTTGATTTCCATTTCCGACGAACGGTAGAACTGCGTCGAAAAGCCAAACGAGCGCGCAATCCAGGTGTTGATCGCAACATTCATGTCCGCAAGGTTGCGCCACGCGCGGCAGAGCAGATCGGCAAAATCGGGAAATATCTGCTTGAAATACGGCGCTCTGGCATAGTTCAGCTCGATGGTTTTCAGATGCTTCTGTTTCCATTTCAGCTCGTCCCGCGGGCGTACCGCATTGATCGGATCGCCGAAGGAATGCTCCGTGGGCACCTTGAGACGCACCTCGCCCTGCGGCGTTTTCACCCGATTCCAATGATGCATGTTATCGCTGGAAAACTGCGCGTCATCCAGAAATACAAACCGTTCCGCCCGCGATATTTTGTAAAAATAACCCAGATAGGGGATATAATCCGGCTGATGAATCGAGACCGTCATGCGGCACGCTCTCCTTTCCCTGCGGCGTCCGCCGCTTCCGCACCGGCATTCCCCTCAAAGCGCGTCGGGCGATAGTCCTCTCCCGGACGTCTGCCGAAAAAGACAACCCAAATGGTTTTGAAAAAGATTTTGGTATCCAGCCAAAGGGAAAAATGATCGACATAGTATAAGTCGTATTCAAACTTTTTCTCCCAGGTCGGCGTCTCCCATTCATTGACCGCCTCCCACCCGGAAATGCCGGGTAGCGCATCCTGGCGGTGCCGCTGACGGTCGTTGAATTTTTCCACATCGGACGGCAGCACCGGGCGCGGTCCGATCAGCGACATTTCGCCGCGGATGATATTGAGCACCTGCGGAATCTCATCAATATTGGTCTTGCGGATGATTTTTCCCCAGAGTTTCAGCCGCTCGCAGTCGGGGAGCAACTCGCCGTTTTCGTCCCGCTCGTTTGTCATGGAGCGCAGCTTGTAGATCGTAAAATTCTGACACCGGTATCCGCAGCGCACCTGCTTGAAAAACACCGGCGCCTCGGGGGAGCACAGCTTGACCGTCAGCATCGCGGCAAGCAAAAAGGGAGAAGCGCAAACAAACAGAATAACCGAAAAGGTCACGTCAAACAAGCGCTTCATAAAGCGCTGTATTTTTTTGTCCTGCATTTTTTCACCCCGCTCACCGTTCCCTGCGGAACACGCATTGAAAGGCCTCGGCATATGTTTCCCCCGCCTGGGCGCCGCGCACAGCGGCAAGTCCGCGGATGGCCTCCGCGCTGCGGGGATGGGGAAAATCACGCATCACGCCCCGGTAGGCGGCAAGCGCCTGCAGCTTGGCCTCCAGCCCGTCCTGCCCGATCTCAACAAAGACATTCGGCTCAAAGCCGTTCGCGCCGCGGTTGAGCGCCCAGTCCGTTGAGGAGGGCACCTCCATAAACCACAGCTCGTCAATCGGCGCCACGCCCTCCCGCCGCTGAAACAGACGGGTCGCCGCCTGACACGCCAGCGAAACGCAATGATGGTCATTGTTCAGATCACTGGGATGATGCGTGATGATTTTCTCCGCACCGCTGTCCAGCATTGCCTGCTCAATAAACTGCACCAGCTTCAAATGCGGCACACAGTTTAACTGAATATTCGGAAACGGCGCGGCATAAAGCCGACGCACTCCCAAAATATTCATGCACTGCGCCGCGTCAGACCGAAGCGTCTCGGAGTCGGGTCTGCCGTTTCTCGCCTCTGCGTCGGCGGAGAGGATGCAGACGTCCACCGTCACCCCTTTTTTCACCAACTTATGAATGGTTGCACCCGCGCCGAGTACCTCGTCGTCCGGATGCGCAACAACAATAAGATATGACATACGGTTCTCCTTCGGGTCAGATTCGCAACAATTTGTTTGTTTTATTTTAACATATTCCCCCTCATTTTGCAAGGGTTTTTGTCATTTTTTTCATGATTCATTCAATAATTTGCAAAAAGTTATTTCTTTTTTGTTGCCATCTGCAACAAAGCCGCTGTGGCAGACGCCGGACAGCATCCGTCAGCCCCAAAACAAAAAACCGCAGGGCAAACCCGCACGGAAAAAACAATTATCATATAAAAGTGATTTCGCAAATCAGGAAAAACGAGAAAAAACGAGCAAACAGGAGAAAACAGGAGATGTTGAAGAGATA
>DBGFNI010000173.1:0-3229 GCA_048527645.1 Eubacteriales bacterium
ATTTTCTGCGGCAGACAAAATATCTTGTGACGCTTGACGCAGATACCGTTGTGGGGTACGGTGAGATCAGACGGTTGGCAGCAACAGCCGCCTTCCCGACAAACCGTCCGGTTATTGACCGGGAGCGAAAGTGCGTAGTGAGTGGGTTTGGCGTGATTCAGCCGAACATTGACGTACTGTTAGACGCGCAGATGGCCACGCCGTTTTCTAAGGTGATGTCCGGCTTTGGAGGGAGCAGGGTATATCAGAGCGCTGGATATCATCATTATGTGATGAAAACAGGCTGCGGAATTTTTTGCGGAAAGGGACTGTTGGATATCCACGCCGCAGCGGCGCTGTTGCCGCAGGCTTTTCCCGAAAACAGAGTTTTGAGTCACGATTTTATCGAGGGTTGTATTCTATCCTGCGGTTTTGCAGGCGATATTGATTTTTTAGACGGAGAACCTGCCAATGTGATTTCTTATCAGAATCGACTCAACCGGTGGATTCGCGGGGATGTGCAGGCGTTGCCTTTTGTCTTCGGCAGTCGGCGCAGAGAAATGAAGCGGATATTGCGTCAGAATATCTATGCATATTTCATTCCGTTATTTTCTCTTGTGGGGCTCTTTCTTTTTGCATCTCGCATGCCTTTTTTCTTTTGGCTGCCGCTCACTGTACTACTCTCGGAATCTACACATATGCTGTGGGATGTTTTATGCAGTCCGTGCAGATTTCGAAAACTGTACGGAGATGTGTTTCATCCGATTGCGCGGATAGTTACAAAATTCATTCTTGATGTTGCCACGCTTCCTTATAGCGCGTGCAGTGCGCTGATATCGGTCTTTCTCGGTTTTTTCCGTTCCGTGATTTCACACAGACACTGTTTGCAATGGTCGACGGCGAGCGAGGGGGAACGCCTGTTTGCAAAGAAAAGTCTGCTGTTTTATTATGAAAAAATGCTGATCTGTGTGCTTGCCGGCATTGCAATGTGCCTGATCGGCAAGCCGGGAGCGGTGCTGCTCGGCGCGCTTTTTCTTTTCGCGCCGTTTATAGAATATCGGTACGGCAGTCAATCGGCGGGTGAAGATGCGCCGGCACTCTCGGCAGCACAGCGTCAAATGCTGCTGCATACTGCGCAGAGAACATGGGACTATTATGAGAGGCTGGTCGATATTCCGCATTTGTGGCTGCCGCCGGACAATTTGCAGCTGCAGCCGGTCAGGCGTGTTGCAATGATCACTTCACCGACCAATGTGGGGATGTATCTGATCGGCTGTGTAGCGGCATTGGAACTGCAATTTATTTCCGGGGAAATGTTTTGTCGACGGATTTCGGGCGCGGTTGATGCGCTGATACACTCCAAAAAGTGGTGTGGGCATCTGTACAATTGGTTTGATGCATGCACGCGAAAGGAGCTCGGCACGCCCTACATTTCATTGGTTGACAGCGGAAATCTTCTTGCGTCGCTTTATGTATTGCTGGGCGCGCTCAAGCATTTTTCCCTGATGGAGGATGTGCAGGCGCAGATTCAAGTATTGATCGACCAAACGGACCTGAAGGCGTTTTACCGTCCAGGGAACCGTTTGATGGCGATCGGCTATTTTCCCAAAACCGGAAAGTTTACAGAAAATGAATTTGACCTGTATATGAGTGAGGCACGTACCGCCAGCTTTCTCGCCGTGGCAAGAGGGGAGGTGGGGGTGGAGCACTGGAACGCACTTTCCCGCGCGTTGATTGAGCAGAACAGGCATATCGGCATGCTGTCGTGGACGGGAACCGCCTTTGAATACTTCATGCCCAGCCTCTGGTTTGGCACAAGAACCGGCAGTTATCTGCATGAGGCGCTTTCCTTTGCAAGAGAAAGACAGATTGCCGATGGGGAACGGGGAGGCCTTTGGGGAAACTCAGAGAGTGCGTATTACGGCTTTGACGAGCGCGGAAATTATCAATACCGCGCATTTGGCGCACCGTCGCTTGCGTTGGTAGCAGAACAGGCAAATGGCCGCGTATTTGCGCCGTATGCCACCTTTCTGATGTCGCAAATGGCAGGAAAAACCGGTGCGATATTGGAAAATCTGAAAAAATTTCAGCAGATCGGAGGTTACGGCAAACTGGGATATTATGATGCGGTGGATGTAAACGCGCGCGGGCGGTACCGCGTGGTGAAAAACCATATGTCGCATCATCAGGGTATGATTTTGGGTGCGGTGTGCAATATTTTGCGCGGGGGGCTGTTGGAGGATTTCTTTTTTTCCGACCCGCAAATGCGTGCGGCAAAGCTGCTGCTGGAGGAAAAAATACCCTTCTATGAGAAGGATTGGCGAGCGGAAAGGTAGTTTTCTCCAATTCTGCCACGGTTGTATAAATACAGAGCACTTTTCCGATACTGGAAATGTGGTAAAACACAATGCTCATGTATGGACGGTGGAAAAATGGGTTACGGTTACTATTCCAAAGTGGAAATCTGCGGCGTTGACACGGCAAGTCTGAAAACCTTGAGCGCGGAAGAAAAACAGGAATACCTGATCCGAATGAAAAACGGAGACATCTCTGCAAGAAAGGCACTGATTGACGGCAATCTGCGCTTGGTGCTGAGCATTGTGCAGCGATTTGCCGGCAGAGGGGAAAACCCGGATGATCTGTTTCAGATCGGTTGTGTGGGACTGATGAAGGCGATAGATCATTTCAATCTGGACGCAGGTGTGCAGCTGTCAACCTACGCCGTTCCGATGATTATCGGGGAAATCCGGCGTTATATCCGTGACAACAACGCAATCCGTGTATCGCGCGGCATCCGCGACCTTGCATACCGTTCTCTGCAAAAGAAAGAGGAACTGAGCCGCTCACTTGGCAGAGAGGCCACCGTAGAAGAAATTGCCACGGCACTTGAGGTCAAGCCCAAGGCGGTCTCCAACGCACTGGAAGCAATTGTTGAGCCGATCTCTCTTTATGAGCCGGTTTACAACGACAGCGGCGATTCCATTTCCGTCATGGATCAGATCAGTGACATCGGCAACACGGACGAGCACTGGCTGGAGAGCATTGCGCTCAAAGAAGCACTGAAAAAACTCAGCGAGCGAGAAAAGAACATTATCGGTCTGCGCTATTATTCCGGGCGGACACAAATGGAAATTGCTGATCAGATCGGTATCTCGCAGGCGCAGGTGTCCCGTCTTGAAAAAAGCGCCATCCGCTCCATCCGCAAGGCGATCCTCCCGTCATAACGGGGATACCCGCCGCATATACTTCC
>DBGFNI010000174.1:0-19289 GCA_048527645.1 Eubacteriales bacterium
CTGCGGCGGCGACGGAACGCTCAACGAAGTCATCACCGGCATGATGCAGGTGGAGCACCGAATCCCGATTGGCTTTATTCCCTGCGGCACAACCAACGATATGGCGCGTACCTTGCAGCTGCCCTATCGCAACGTCAAAAAATGTGTCAAAACCATCACAGACGGCACGCCGCAGCCCTTCGATGTGGGACATTTCTGCGGGGAAAAGTATTTCAATTATGTTGCTTCCTTCGGCGCCTTCACCCGGGTATCTTACAACACGCCGCAATGGTTGAAGCACTTGCTGGGACATACCGCCTATGTGCTGGACGGCATTATGTCGGTCGGCGAAATCCGCCCCTATAAAATGCGCGTGGTCACAGACAACGAAGAATTTGAGGACGAGTTTCTTTTCGGATCCGTCACCAATTCGCTCTCCGTCGCCGGGATCGTCCGTCTCCGCGAATCGGATGTGAAGCTCAACGACGGTCTGTTTGAGGTGCTGCTCATCCGCAAGCCGGACAATCCGGCGGAGCTGCAAAAAATACTTGACGGTGTGCTGCGTCTCAAGTTTGATGACAAGCATGTGCGCTTTCTCCATACCGGAAAAATTGCATTTTATCCCGAGGACGAAATCCCGTGGACCCTGGACGGCGAATACGGCGGCAAGCGGCGGGATGTCACCGTGGAAAACTATCATTCCGCCGTCAGTATCATCCGAAAATAACAGGCGTTTTTCCCCGTCGCGCCGCGCCCGCATAGTCCCGGCATGCTGTGATGCATGCCCCGGGTCATCCGCTTTTTCATACTGCCGTTTCGCAAATGCTGTGATGTGAGGAGGACTGAACAATGGAATATGCAACCGATCCTTCTGTCAGCTGCTGCTTTACCGGGCACCGTGACATCCCCTGGAAGCACGCCCGCCGGCTGCTGCAAATGCTCCCGCTCGAAATCATCTCCCTTTATCAAAAAGGCTATCGGAATTTTCTGACCGGGGGCGCGCTCGGCTTTGACACGATGGTCGCGCGGATTCTGATCCGCCTGCGGCAAAAGCAATGTCCCCAGCTCAGGCTGATTGTCGTGCAGCCCTGTGACGATCAGGACAGCAAATGGAGCACGGAAAACAAGCGCCTGTACCGTGACATTCTCGCCGCCGCAGACGAGGTGATTTGCCTCTCTCCCACCTATTTCCGCGGCTGCATGCTCAGCCGCAACCGGGTCATGGTTGACAAAAGCAGCTGCTGCATCGCATATCTCACGCACACCGGCAGCGGCACTGCATACACTGCAAATTATGCCGCGCAGCACGGCTGCACCGTGATCAATCTCGCCGATCGCTTCTGACTTTTCAAAGCAGCAAAAATATTATCAAGCCCAAACAAAAAGGAGCGCAGCCGCAATGGGTGATATCCTTAACGGAGTATTACGCAAACCGAGTAGGATGAAGGAAATTGACAGTATTGCATAACGCTATACTGTCTTTTTCTTATACAAAAGACAACGGCGGCAGGAAGATTGCCTTCTGGAGTGCGCCCTGTCAAGCAGACAAACGAAAAAACAAAAGAATATTTAGTTGAGAAAATTCCACCCTGCTACGCATCAGAGTGGAATTTTTTTAACTGCCGCCGCGGAATGAAATTCCATTGGTGTCATATGTTCTTTCAACTTGTGAAACAGATGCAGAGCGTGAGGGTGTAACCGAAACACCCAAGGCAGAAAATCAAAGGCAGTGGGTTTGGCGGATGAACAATATCCGTAGCAGAGCCGCCGAAATTGTAAACAAAGATTTGATTTAAGCATTTTAATTACATCTAAGGCAAGCAGAAGCCCTTTTTGTCGTTTTGCTCTCTATGCTGTCTAAGTTCTACCTCATATAGTTTCCTTTTATACAGTCATCAGAACCTCTTGACAGAAAGCTCAGAACACTGTATAATGTATCTGTATCTGATACAATTGCTATTATAGGAAGAATGAATGATATTATGTTGCAAGGATAATCAGAGGAGGGAAAAAGAATGGATACGAAATTTTCCGTTGCCGTTCACATACTGATTTTGATTTCACAATCCCCAACCCCTATCAATTCGGAACAAATGGCTGAAAGCGTCGGCACCAATGCCAGCTATATTCGCAAAATACTGTCGCTTTTGAAAAAAGCCGGGATTGTTGACGGTCACAGGGGGATTAGCGGTTATAGTTTGATTGTTGCTCCGGAACAGCTTACGCTGCTTCAGGTTTATCAGGCGGTTACGGAGGAACCGAAGCTTCATCTTTTGGATATTCACCAAAATCCTAACGACCGGTGTATCGTCGGTCATCATATCAAGCCGGTGTTGACCGATATGTTTGCGGATATTGAATACAGCTTCGCCCGTTCACTTGCCGGCAAAACGCTTGCCGACTGCATTGCCGGCATACGCAAAAGAATGTAACAACAGGGGGAAATACATATGAACACAGTAGAAATCATTTTCAGTCCCACAGGCGGCACAGAAAAAGTCGCCCACATCATCAGTAGACAGTGGAGCGAAAGCACAATAAAAATCGATCTGAGTGATTCTAAAAGCGATTTTTCAGGGTGTGCAATCAGCAAAGAAGATCGTGTGTTAGTTGCTATGCCCTCATTCGGAGGACGGGCTCCTGCCGTGGCAATCGAGCGACTTAAGAAAATTGCAGGAAACGGTGCGAAATGTACCCTTGTTTGCGTTTACGGAAACCGTGCTTATGAGGACACGCTTGCAGAAATGGAAGACGCAGCAAAAGAATGCGGTTTCCAGGTTGTTGCGGCTGTCGCTGCTGTTGCACAGCATTCCATCATCCCACAGTATGCCGCAAACAGACCTGACGCGTCAGATGAGAAGCAGTTGGCTGAGTTTGCACAGCAGCTTGCAGACAAGACAGAATCAGCGGATTCTGTTCCGGGCAACCGTCCTTACAAAAAAGCCGGCGGTGCAGGACTTGTGCCAAAGCCGTCCAAAGATTGTGTGAAATGCGGCGTTTGTGCGAAAAACTGCCCTGTGCAGGCAATTGATCCCGTAACCCTTTCGGCAGATACCAATAAATGCATTTCCTGTATGCGCTGTGTGAAGCAGTGCCCACATAACGCCAGAAAAGTCAGTGGCGCTATGGTATCCATTGCAGCAATGGCAATGAAAAAGGCCTGTTCGGTCAGAAAAGAAAACGAGCTGTTTTTGTAATGGAAAAGAATACAGAAAAGCAGGAAATTACTATGAAAACAGGAGTTGTTGACGTAGGCGGCGGTCTTAGAGGAATCTATGCAGCCGGTGTGTTGGATTATTGTATGGAGCATGGCATCCGGTTTGATTTAGGAATCGGGGTGTCAGCCGGAAGTGCGAATTTAGCTTCCTATACGGCAGGTCAAATAGGACGCAATTATAAATTTTATACAGAATACGCATTTCGCAGGCAGTATATGGGCATTGGGAACTTCATCTTTAAGCATTCCTTTATAGATATGGACTATGTATATGGAACACTGTGCCGTGCCGATGGGGAATATCCTCTGGACTATCCTTCCTTGCGGGACAACCCTATGGAGTTCTATGTAGTTGCCGCTGATGCGCGAACCGGGCAAGCCAAGTACTTTGACAAGGGAAATATACGGCTGGATGATTATGATATATTCAAGGCTTCATCCTCCATTCCTTTCGTCTGCAAGCCTTATGAGATTCAGGGTGTACCCTACTATGACGGTGCATTGGGTGATCCCGTACCTGTCGAAAAGGCATTTCAGCTTGGATGTGACCGCGTAGTGGTGATCCTGACAAAACCGGAGCATGAACTACGCAGTCCAAAAAAGGATGAGAAATTGGCTGCCTACATTCGAAAAAAATATCCTGCGGCAGCGGAAAAGCTTTGCCAAAGAGCGATGCGTTATAACAAAGGCGTTGCATTGGCACAGGAATATGCCAAACAAGGTAAGGTGTTAATTGTTTCACCGGATGATACCTGTGGCGTCGATACTTTGAAGAAGGATAAGCCATCCTTGCATCAGCTCTATGAAAAAGGATACGGCGATGGTGCAAGGATTGCTTCGTTTCTTAAATGACGTATATAGTTAGTGTAGTTTTCATAAACTAGTAATATTGGCAAGGTGATGATGAATACGATGAAGGCAGCAATCTTAAACGGTTATCACAAAAAAGGCGGTGCGCTTGCTGTATGTGATATTCCCGTGCCGGGAATGGAAGATCACGAAGTTCTTGTAAAAATCAAAGCGGCCGGCGTAAATCCGCTGGATAATATGATGATTCGCGGAGAGGTTAAGCTGATAGTGCCTTACAAGTTTCCACTTATCATGGGCAATGAATTTTGCGGAGTTGTGGATAAGGTTGGCAAAGCTGTCTGTAACTTTGCTGTGGGTGACCGTGTATACGGTCGCATGCCGCTGAAAAAGATCGGGGCATTTGCCGAATACGCTGCGGTCGATCAGAATGCGATTGCAAAAGTTCCCGAATATTTATCCGATGAGGAGGCGGCTTCTGTTCCTCTTACAGCACTTACCGCATTACAGGCATTTGAACTGATGAATGTTAAATCGGGCAATACTGTTTTTATCTCCGGCGGCACGGGGAGTCTCGGGGCAATGGCGATACCGGTTGCTAAAAGTATGGGACTGAATGTGATAACGAACGGCAGCGTGGGAAACAAAGAACGGGTGATGCGGCTGGGCGCAGATCGATTTATTGATTATAAATCGGAGGATTACTCCAAAGCTTTGTCCGATGTGGATTATGTGCTTGATACATTGGGAGTCCGCAAACTGGAAAAAGAATTCAGTATCTTAAAATCCGGAGGAAGCCTCGTTTCTCTCCGGGGATTGCCAAACGGTGAATTTGCCGCCCGTATGGGTATGCCAACCATGAAGCGATTCTTATTCGGCCTTGCGGGAAGCAAGTATGATAGAATGGCGGCGAAGAACAAACAGAAGTATTACTTCGTCTTCGTCCGTGAGGACGGTGCCGGACTCGAAAGAATTTCGGAGATATTCGGGAATCGAAAAATTGAGACTTCTGTGGATCAGATATATGAATTATCTGAAGTAAATCAAGCACTTGCAAAGGTCGCAGGCGGAGGCTCTAAGGGTAAGACGATTCTTAAAATCAGTTAGCTTATATAATAAAGCAGGCACCGACCGGCTGTTCATTCAGCGTGTCGATGCCTGTTTTTTATGCGGTATGGGTTGATTATTGAATATCCGTTACCTGATAGCCCCCGTCGGCAACAGCCTTTTTCAAAACATCATCGGAAATCTCTTTTTCCATCGTTACAACAGCAGTTCCGGTCTTGTGGCTGACTTCGGCCTTTTTCACGCCGTCAAGCGCCTCAAGCGCTTTCTTTACATGCATCTCGCAGTGTCCGCACATCATACCTTCGATTTTTAATGTTTTTTCCATTGTTTTTGTCTCCTTTTCGTTTGTGATTTTTAATTTATTCTTGATTTTGTGATCCCGTTTGGAATCATGCATCCTAAAGAAATTTAAGCGCAGTGCGTTGGTGACTACGCTGAAGCTGGACAAACTCATTGCCGCCGCCGCAAACATGGGATTTAACTGCCAGCCAAGCACACTGATAAATACGCCGGCTGCCAAAGGAATACCGATAATATTATAGATAAACGCCCAAAACAGATTTTCGTGAATGTTTCGCAGCGTTGCACGGCTCAAACGGATTGCCGCAGGAACATCAGACAGACGGCTTTTCATCAGTACCACATCCGCTGCGTCAATCGCAACATCTGCGCCTGCACCTATGGCGATGCCGATATCGGCACTTGTAAGCGCCGGAGCGTCATTGACGCCGTCACCGACCATGATGACGTTGCCTTTTTTCTTAAGCTCACGAATCACACTTTCCTTGCCGTCGGGGAGCACACCGGCAATCACTTCATCGACACCGGCCTTTCCTCCGATCGCTTTAGCTGTGCGCTCGTTATCGCCTGTCAGCATCACCACATGGATGCCCATATTCTGCATTTCTTTTATCGCCTGCGGACTGTCCTCTTTTATAATATCCGCAACGGCGATAATACCGCAAAGCTCACCATCGCAGGTAAAGAACAACGGCGTTTTTCCTTCTTCCGAGAGCCGCTCGGATTGTGCCTTTATTTCATCAGGCACAGGGATTTGTTCGCTGATAAATTTATAACTGCCGCCAAGCAGGACAGCACCGTCAAGGAATGCGGTAAGTCCGTTGCCCGGTAAGGCTTTAAACTGCTCTACCTCACCGGCTGCCAAACCTTCCTGCTCCGCCCTTTGCGTGATTGCACGTGCCAACGGATGCTCGCTTTTTTTCTCCAGCGCATAAGCGATAGACAAAAGTTCCTTTTCGCTTCTTCCGTTTGTCGGAATCATATCCGTGACTCTTGGTTCTCCTTGCGTTATCGTCCCGGTTTTATCAAGTGCCAAAATCTGCGTTTTCCCGGTTTTTTCCAAAGATACAGCCGTCTTGAAGAGAATACCGTTCTTTGCTCCCATTCCGTTTCCGACCATGATGGCTACAGGCGTGGCAAGTCCAAGCGCACAGGGACAGCTAATCACCAATACAGATATACCCCTCGCCAAAGCAAAGCCTACTGTCTGCCCGGCGATCAGCCATGCTATCACGGTTATCACTGCAATCGCAATCACGACAGGGACAAACACGCCTGATACCTTGTCTGCTACCTTTGCAATGGGCGCTTTTGTTGCAGCCGCATCACTGACCATCTGAATAATTTGCGAAAGCGTGGTGTCCTCACCGACTCTTGTTGCTTCACAGCGGATAAACCCCGACTGATTCAGCGTTCCGGCGGAAACGGTGCTTCCAACCGTTTTGTCTACCGGTATACTCTCGCCTGTCAGGGTGGATTCATCTACCGCGCTGCATCCCTCTAAAACGGTTCCGTCCACTGGGATATTTTCACCGGGACGTACGACAAAGACATCACCCTTTGCCACCTGCTCAATCGGCACGGTTATTTCGGTACCGTCCCTGTCCAGCGTGGCAGTTTTGGGCGCCAGCTTCATCAGTCCTTTCAGAGCGTCGGTGGTTTTGCCTTTTGAGCGCGCCTCCAGCATTTTTCCAAGGGTTATCAGCGCAAGTATCATAGCGGCGGATTCAAAGTAAAACTCGTGCATATAGGACATTACGGCAGCCGTGTTGCCCTTTACCTGCGCATCCGTCATTGCAAAGAGTGCAAAGGTACTGTAACCAAAGGCAGCCGTAGCACCTAATGCAACTAATGCGTCCATGTTCGGCGCACGATGCCACAAGCTCTTGAATCCGCTGATAAAAAACTTCTGATTGATAACCATGATTGCAACCGTTAACAATAGCTGCAAAAGTCCCATTGCCACATGGTTATGATCGAAGAAAGGCAGCAGAGGCCATCCCCACATCATATGTCCCATGGAAACATACATAAGAACGATCAAAAAGCCGAGGGATGCTATCAACCGTTTTTTAAGAACGGGGGTTTCTCTGTCCTTCAGTGCGTCTGTGTCGGAAGATGACCGTGTGTTCCGCTCCGTGTTTCTTTTTTTAATTGCCGCGTCGTATCCTGCGTTGCGAACCGCCGCTATAATCTCTTCAGCATCGGCAGTTCCCTCCACACCCATGGAATTGGTAAGCAGGCTGACCGAGCAGGAGGTTACACCTTTCACGCCTGATACCGCTTTTTCCACCCGGGCGGTACAGGCGGCGCAGCTCATACCGGTTACTGTATATTGCTCCATGTTTTTTTGCAACGCCTCCTTTTATTTCATCAGTTTTTGCAGAGTTGCCACTAACTCGTCAATGACTTCATCCTTGCCGTCACGGATATCTCTGGCCACACAGCCTCGAATATGACTCGCCAGCAGCTCCTTATTAAAAGCATTGACTGCAGCGTTCACAGCGGCAGACTGGATTAAAATATCCGCACAGTAAGCATCTTTTTCCACCATTCCGCGAATCCCGCGAATCTGCCCTTCAATTCGGTTTAGGCGGTGAATCAGCTTTTTGCGTTCTTCATATGAGCGAGCTGTTGTTTTTCCACAGCATCCGCATACTTCTTTATCAGACATCGTCACATCCTCCTTACATACCCCAACGGGGTATTATCATTATATACCCTGATGGGGTATATGTCAATAGGAAAACAGCATAGCCGCAAATATTTAATTTTAATTTGAATCCTAAAGATACCGATTCTACACCGAAAGGGTTTTCTAACTGATTTCGTATATCAAAAAAGGTGGCCGAGTTATTCGACCACCAAGATTTTTGGGACTTATTCACTTATCTGAACTAATATTGAAAAAAATACCCCGAACCATATTGACGGCACTGTGAAGGGTTGTATATATCTTACTTGATAGATCTGTAATTGATCTTTCTTTTTTTGATAAGTCAGTTCTTAATATATCTTTATTTAATTGCGTTGGATTTTCCAACGTAGGATTTTCCTGCGTTGGATTATCCAATGTTGGATTTTCCAATGTAGGTAAATCCGATACTGGCTTTTTGAGAAACTCATAGATTATATAATCTGCGCCGCGCAAGCGTCCTTTTTCGTCGCGTTCCCGGCTGCGGACAATATATCCGGCTCTTTCCAGCTCCCGTATTGCCTCCCGGATCGCGTCAATCTTTTCCCGGTTGATAAGGGACAGACCTTTCAGCGTGTAGTCCCAGTTATCCGGCAGGGACAGCATTTGGGACAGCAGACCCTTTGCTTTTAGGGAAAGCTCCTGATTGCGTAGGTGGTGATTGGACATAACGGTGTAGCCGCTGTTTTTTTCCACCCGAAATACTGCCATAGGTTATCATCTCCTTTCGCTCACTCTGCCTTGCTGCGCCGGATTGCGGTCAGTCTGCCCGGTTCATACGGACACTCGCCATATACACAAAACCGATATTTCCAGTGCGGACGGTAGAAGTGGCAGGTGTTACAATCCTCATGCTCGGTGCAGCCGTTCTCGTACCGGTCAAATCTGGGCTTTCCCTGCATGAGCATTTCAAATGCGCGGCTTTTACCGCTCATAAAGTACATTCCGGCTGCGCCTCCTTTCTGGATTTGGGCAGAAAAAAACGCCGCAGACTTCTTTCAAAATCTGCGGCGTTGCGGGATGCGAAAAGGGATGCTGCCTTGCGGTAACATCCCTTTTGTCGCTCGGTTATTCAATTTTTGAGCTAACCTGTTTGCCCACTGCCCTTAAAAGCGTTGATTTTACTGGATTCTTGCTTGTTTTCTTATGTCAACGCTCTTAAAGGCCGCGCTCCTTTTTTCTTGAAACATCATAAAGCCAAAAGCTTCAGACTTTCAGACTCCTGCCGATCGGTTTGACAGGTTCAGACATCGAATGACAGACCGGAATTACCCGTAGTAATCCTCGAAATCATAGTCATCGTAGTCGTAGTCATAATCGTAGTCGTAGTCATAATCGTAGTCATAATCGTAGTCGTCATAGTAATCATCGACAGTATCCATGGCGCCGAAGGAATCGAACTGAGAAAAGATATCGCCGAGCAAATCATTGTTCTCGATATGCTCCATCAGTGCTTCAATTGCGGACTGCAGACCATCCACATCGATGTTTTTGCCGTCCTGCTCCAGCTCTGCATCCTTCAGGTCAACCTTCTTGGAAACAGTGGTTGCGCCGTCATAAGATACGCTGAACACTTGCTCGCCGTCTTCCGATGCGGTGAGCTTCGCGCTGCTGACCAGATCGTCGCCGTCCACGCTGTCCTCCGCATCCAGCGAAAGCTTCGCACCGTCCATATCCATCTTCAGAGAGAATGTGCCGACATTGACCGGCGCGCCGTTGACCTTCTTCTGCGCACTGCTGAACGTGCCGGAAAGGATCTCGTCGTCCGCAACGCTTGCAGAAATCTCACCCTCCACGGAATTCTTGCCGCGCTGATAATCCAAAACGCATTCGACGTTGGTCTCGTCGTTGGTGGCAACGCGGACGATCATGCGTCCGTTTTTGCCCTGTTCGTAAGCGGCAAGCAGAATGGTTCTGCTGTCGCCGTCATATTCGATGGCCGCCTGACGCGCCGCGATCTTGCCGCGGGAGGTATAGTATACGGTATACTGCACTTCCTCGTCAAACGAAACCTCATCTGCCAAATCCTGCAAAGCATCTGCCGCGTCGGAAAGCAGATCGGCGATGTCATCCTCTTCCGGCCATTCGTCCAGCATCATGTCGAGCGCATCGTCCGCGTCATTTTCTCCCGTGGCGAGCGCAGCAAACTGCAAAAGCCACTGCAGCTCGTTCGGCAGCTCCTCTGCGTCATGCTCCTCCAGATACGCCTCAAGCGATGTCATAATCTTGACAATCTGCTCATCCTCTTCCAGCTTGGTACCCAGCGCCTCCAGAAAGGCCTTGACCACGTCCTCGTCAATGGTAAAGGTAACCGTGGTGAAGCGGTCGCCGTCAATCTCCTGCTTGCCCTTCTCAATGTTTGCCTTGGGAATGCTCTCGTCCAGCAGCAGGAAATAAGATTGCAGATACTTCTTGAGCTGTTTTTCGCTCATGCCGGTCATTTCTTTGATACAGCCGTCAGCGAAAACCGAGCGATCCTCATCCATGTTCCAGAAGATTCTCGTGTCGTCATCTCCGAAGAACTGGATCGCCGCCTGATCTCTGTCACGGATCATCTGAACAGACATCAGCTCGCTGCCGTCGTATTGGATGCCGAAATCACAATACATTTTGTCTTTCGCGCCGTTGACCTGCTGGCTTGAGGTCAGCTTCACTTTTTCTTCCGTCCCGTCTGCGGACACCTTCAGGGTATACTCCCCGTCGGCGCTGAATTTCAGGTCTTCCCACTGATACATTTCCTCGATCACAGCGGAAAATTCCTCTGCCGCTGCCATTTCACTGGACAGATAATACTTGGTCTCACCCAAAACAGTCCGGGAAATCGAAGGATAAAAGGCATAGCCGACCACAGCGACCACCGCAATGATCAGCACGGCAATCAGCGCGACCAAAAGCGGACGCTTCTTCTTGGGCTGGGGCACAGGCTGCACGGGAACAAACGCCGCAGGCTGTTCTGCCGCAGGCTGTTCTGCCGCAGGCTGCTCTGCCACGGGTTCTTCCGCTGCGGGCTGCTCTGCCACAGGCTGTTCAGCCACGGGTTCTTCCGCTGCGGGCTGCTCTGCCGCGGGCTGTTCTGCCACGGGTTCTTCCGCTGCGGGCTGCTCTGCCGCAGGCTGTTCTGCCACGGGTTCTTCCGTCGCGGGCTGTTCCACGGTCTCTTCGGTCAGCGGCGCACCGCACGCGGGACAGAATTTTCCGTCTTCTTCCAAAGGAATCCCGCACATCGGACAAAACTTCATTGACATAAATTGGTTCCTCCTAATATTTTTTTCAAATTTATTTTAACATTTTCATGTTTTTTTGTCAAGTATTCACTGAAATTGTCGAATCTTGTTTTTGTCTGAAGGAAAAAATTCTCAAAGGATTCTACCCACTTATGTAAAAAATAAGACTTGAAAGATTCTGCCGTACGTAGTATAATAGCAACAGGCATTTACACAACGGTGTGATCCCCCATTTTCCCAAGCAGGAGTATCTTATGCAGCGTACCAAGCGAATCCCGTTACGTGAACGCAATCTTCCCGATTACACCCGGGGAGAAGAAATATTCAATATGGTCACCCACATCGTCGGAGGTGCGATCGGCATCGCGATTCTTGTATTATGTGTGGTTTTTTCCGCGTTGCGGCACAACGCCTGGGCAGTCGTCGGGAGCGCTGTATACGGCGCAACGATGATTGTCATGTTTACCGTATCCAGCGTATATCACGGACTGCATATCAACATGGGCAAAAAAGTGATGCAGGTGATCGACCACTGTGACATTTACTTTTTGATCGCGGGCACCTACACCCCCATCCTGCTCGCCGGAGTCCGCCCGCAGCACCCCGTCATCGCATGGGTGGTTTTCGGCGTGGAATGGGGACTGACAGCGCTGGCCGCAACGCTGAATGCGATTGATCTGAAAAAGTACAAAAAATTTTCCATGCTTTGCTATCTCGGCATGGGATGGTGTATTCTGTTCTGTCTGAAGGCAACGGTGGAGGCGATGACGCTGCCCGGCTTTCTTTGGGTATTGGGCGGAGGCGTGGCTTTCACCATCGGCGCGGTGCTCTACGGTCTGGGCAAAAGAAAGCGCTATATCCACTCTCTGTTCCACATTTTTGTTGACATCGGATGCATCATGCAATTTTTCGGTATTTTCTTCTATGTCATTTTATAAGTCGTTTTCTTTTCTTCGTCATCGGAAAGGACGGTATTCCATCATGCCCGAGCAGCACGACGGTGCGGCGCCGCAGCAAGCGGCGGTACAAGCCCCACAGACTGATGAAAAACAAAAAAAGCGGAAATTCCCTTTTTGGGTTTTCCTGATCGGCATTGTGCTCCTGCTCATTGCCGCCGCTCTTCTTCTATGGTATTGCAGCAGAGACTCGGATATTCCAACAGTCAAAAAAGTCCGGGAAAAAATACAGTATAGCGACACAGAAGCACCCCGCGGCAGCGCGGAGAAAATCACCCGCCGGGAATACTGGACTGTGTGCATCGACGCCGGTCACGGCTATTGTGACCCGGGCGCGCAGAGTACATATCTGAACGGATTGGACGAAGCGGATGTCAATCTCGCCGTCGCCTGCCGACTGCGGGACATCCTAAAGCAGCGGAACATCCGTGTTGTGATGACCCGCGAAGAAGGGAGCGGGTACGATCCCGACGCGGAAAAGCTGGAGCTGGCAGACCGAACCGATCTTGCCAACAGCAGCGAAATCGATCTGTTTATCAGCATCCACTGCAACAGCTTCACCGATCCCTCTGTCAGCGGCACCAGACTGTACTACACACTTGACGGCACCTGGGACAACGCGACAAAGATGCTCGCCTGCAAGCTGGGCGACGCCTTCTCCGCCCTCTCCCCGGTTTCTCCGGCGCTCTATCCGCAGCCGGTGTCCGATTCCTTCTATGTCGTAAGAAACACCGATGTGCCCGCGGTTCTGATTGAGCTTGGCTTTATCACCAACCCCGAAGAAGGCGCTTCCATGGCAACGCAGTCTTGGCAGAAAGAAGCAGCGCAAAGCCTGTATGAAGGCATCGCGCAATATATCGAGGACGAGAAATATTAAAAAGTTCTGTTGCAGAAATGCGCGCCCAAATCAAGCGGCGTGGGGCATTTCGCAGTGCACAATTCCCGGTGTTTTCCGCACGCATTTTTTTCATCGTACCTTTTTCGGATATCTGCAAAAAATTCTTGTTTTTTCTTGTGTTATCTGTTATAATAATATTGAAATCCAAAGAAAAGGAGAAATACAATGGAAGTCAGCAAAACAAGTATTATCGGCGATGTACTGGACGCGGCACCCGATACCGCGGAGTATTTTCTTGAGATCGGCATGCACTGCCTGGGTTGCCCCTCTGCAAGAGGGGAAAGCATTGAGGACGCCTGTGCCGTTCACGGAACAGACGCAGATGCTCTGGTTGAAAAGATCAACGCACATCTGGCAGGTAAATAAAGTAATCTGTCCAAAGCAAAAAGAGGAGAGACGCCGCACGGCGTCTCTTCTCTTTTTTCATGGATATCGTTTGCTGCTTATTCAAATGTAATGGTTATCGCATCCGTATCTTTGATACCGTCCCATGTGTCGGTGTCAAAAATGTGGAACTTCGTTTCCAAATCCTGAATGTCCGTAATATTGTTGTCATCCAGATCCGACTGCATAAATGTGATTGTATCCACGGCCTTTTTCCCTGCGGCAATATCGCAGGAGAAATACGGATCTACCATATAGCCGTTGATTGACACATCCTTTGCCTGCACCGTGATGTCCTTGTCCGTGTTGTTTTCCAGATACAAATAAATGTCCGCACCCCAGAAGCTGTCGGAGGAATTCATTTTTTTCACAACAATCTTTATCCCGTCCTCGTCCACCGCCGTAAAGCCAGAATCGTCAAACACCTGTGTGTAGGCGGGATCGGCAGTTGTTGTCAAAGTGATTCTTTCGGTATCACAAATCGTTTCAAAAGTGTCCGAATCGAAAACATGGATCGAAAATTCAACGGCTTGGATTACGGTAATCTCTGATGTCTTCAAATCAGATGACATAAATGTTATAGTGTCGTTTGCCTTTTTACCGGCAGCAACTTCCGCTGAAAAGAGCGGATCGATCATCAGGTTGTTCACCGTACAGTTTCGAACCTGAACGGTAATGTTTTGTGCAGAATTGTTTTCCAGCTGCACCGATATTTCCGCACCCATCAAAGCGTCCGTGTTTAGTTCCGTTGCAGTCACCTTGATGTTGTCGCGGTCCATCAGAACTGTTTCCTCAATGGTGACATCATCCGCAATTTGTGTGTTGTCGGAAGTCTCGTTTGCATCCTTCCCCTCACCGTTTACCACATCTTTATCATTGAGATCGCCTGATGAGCCGCCGCAGGAAAACAAACAGAACATTAATCCGAGTAGTAATAGAACAGACAACAGTTTTTTCATTATTGATACCCCCTAAAACAGCATTAGTTGTCTCCATATAGGATTTTACCACACATCCACGCAAAAGTCAACTCTTTTGAGGTAACTTTTTTAATTCAAAATGGATAATATATTGTTAGTAACATAAATGAAAGAGGTTATGTATATTGACAATCGGAGACGCAATGCGGGAGCGTATTCTCGAATTATGCCGAGAACGCCATATTACCGTCAACAAATTATCAACCATCAGCGGATTAACACAATCTACCGTCAATAACATCGTCAACGGCAGGAATAAAAGTGCCACCATTTCCACCATTAAAAAAATATGCGATGGACTGGACATAACAATCATTGAGTTTTTTTCTTCTGAGCTGTTTGAAGATTTGGGACAGGAATTGGAATAAATGAAAATAACCGCCAAAAAAGCGGAGATGTGTGATCACACATCTCCGCTTTTCGTTCATAATCAAACATGTAACAGATCAGTCCTTCACGATCTTGCCGCGATAGATGCTGCATTCGTGCGGCTCCAGACAGATGCTGAAATAGTCTTTTTCCTGGCGCAGCTTTTCACCGGTGAACAGCTCTGTTGCTTCCAGATGATAGCCGCTGTTGACCGTCAGACCGATCTCGCATGCATGCGCGCGCGCCGGGCATGCAGAATCGCGCGGATTGAGGAACAACAATGCAATTTCATTGCCTGACAGGTGACGCATGAACACATTGTTCGCAGCATACTCCTGGCAAACACGCAGCGGTCCGCGGCACTCGGGATCCTGATTGATGCGGATCAGCTCCTTGTTGGTCACCAGCGCCTTGGTTTCAGGCGTCATATGGCGAACGTCACAGCCGAGCATCAGCGGCGTTCCAAACAGGCACCACAGTGCAAACTGGGTGCGATATTCGCGATCGTTACAGCCGGAGGAACCAACGTTGCCCTTGCCGTACATACCGACCGTCATCATATCCATATCATTGAAGCAGCCGGGTGCGTTGCTGCCGAACTTCGAGATCTGCGAGCAGGCTATTTCATAGTAAGAATTAAAGTTGTCGCACACATCACCGGTCGAGCGGTACAGATCCGCGCCGGCAGCGCGTGCCCAGCTCCACACATCGTCCAGACCCCAGTTGCAAGCGGAGAAAACAATGTCTCTGCCGCAGGAACGCAGCGCCATACCCATACGGCGGTACAAGAACGGGCTTGCAGTCATGCCGGGAACAAAGCAGTTATCATATTTCAGATAATCGACGCCCCACTCTGCGAAGGTCTCCGCATCCAGGTACTCATGGTCATAAGAGCCGGGGTAATCTGCACAGGTACGGACGCCCGCACAAGAGTACATGCCGAATTTCAGACCCTTGGAATGTACATAATCCGCAACATATTTCATGCCGTGGGGGAATTTCTTGTGGTCGGGGACCAAGCGTTCGGTCTTGGGATCACGGTCATATTCGCTCCAGCAGTCATCAATGACCAGATACTGATACCCCGCGTCAAGCAGACCCTCATTGACCATGGCATCGGCCGTTTCCATAATCAGTTCTTCGTCGATGTTCTCCCCGAACGTATTCCAAGTGTTGTACCCCATGGGCGGCGTCTTCAAAAACATAGTGTTGTCTCCTTTAATATTCTGTGTTTAAGTACTGAAGTGTAATGATTCCGTCAGAGTCCCGCATCAGAAATCCGGCAGTTTTCCGCGGAAATTCGCACTGTGGTCAGTATAACATAGCAAGGTAAAAATTGCAAGTGCTTTCTCAGATTTTCAAGGCATATTTTCCCTTTGTTTTTTGGCTTGCCGCGCTTACTTTTTTTCACCCCACACCAGCGCGTCGGCGGGCGCATCCTCCGGGCGGAACCCCGAAAAGCCGGTGGTTTCCATGGCGGCGATCTGCGCCATGTCCTCAGGTGAAATTGTGAAGTCAAACACCTGCATGTTCTGCTCAATCCGCTGCGGGGTCACCGATTTGGGCATGGGGAGCACGCCGCTTTGCAGACAGAAGCGGATGCAAAGCTGCGCGGTGCTTCTGCCGTATTTTGCTGCGATCTGCTCAAGCCCGGGATCGCGCAGCACAGCCCCGCTGCCCAGCGGGCTCCACGCTTCCACCACCATGCCCTGCGCACGGGAATATTCCACATTCTGCATCTGTGTGTAGCCGGGATGGAACTCAATCTGATTGACCATGGGCATCACGGAGGCAAAGGGACGCAGCGCCTCAATATGCTTTTCCTCAAAATTGCTCACGCCGATCGCGCGCACCTTGCCGTCCTGATACATTTTTTCAAATGCGCGCCAGGTGTCGGCGTTTGTCTGCTGCCACTGCTCGTCACGGTATGCAACACTCGGCCAGTGAATCAGATACAGATCCAGATAGTCCAGCCCCAGATCGC
The DNA here is from genome assembly GCA_048527645.1 of Eubacteriales bacterium. Classification (GTDB taxonomy): domain Bacteria; phylum Bacillota; class Clostridia; order Oscillospirales; family CAG-272; genus HGM12669. Next base: position 16,862 of record DBGFNI010000174.1, read on the forward strand.
GCAGAGAGGTTTCCAGCGCTTCCACCGTTTTCTGATAGCCGCGCATGGTAATCCAGTGCTTAGTCGTGACAAACACATCCTCGCGCTTCACCCCGGAAAGGCGAATGCCCTCGCCGACGCTTTTCTCGTTGCCGTAAGCGGCAGCGGTGTCGATGTGGCGGTATCCCAGCTCCAGCGCGCACCTGACGCTGTCGCGCGCCGCCTGCCCGTCGGGCGTTTGCCAGGTGCCAAAGCCCAGGCAGGGGATTTTCACCCCGTTGGAAAGCTGAAACGAATCGTTGACAGAATAAAACTCCTTCATTTTTGATTTCCTCCGTATATAATATTATAATGTTTGTTTGTCCTTCATCCGGCGCTGCGCTGTCTGTGCGACAGCAAAAATGCCGGAATGGATATTGATTTTTCGCTTTGCGTGGACTATAATGATAGCATCAAGCATCAAGAGGAACACATCATGATCAATCCGAAACTGATTATTTGCGACATCGACGGGACGCTGCTGCCCATGCGAACGGAAATCCTGCCCGATGACCTGAAACAAACCATTCAATCCGTGGTGGATCGCGGATATTTTTTCGCGCTGAACACCGGCAGGCAATACAGCTTTGTCCGCGACATTTTTCTGCCTCTGCTCGACCGAATTTATATCGTCTGTCAGAGCGGCAGCACCATGTATCACAACGATCGGCTGCTGCTGCATCGGCCGCTGCCCCGTGCGCTGTGCATGCAGATTGAAGCATATTTTTCCTCGCTGCCCGGCACGGAATATATCGCCTCAACCGAAAAGGGATATTATTATATCGGCAAAGCCCCCGTCCATGAGAAAATGCAGCGCATTTTCAAGGCGGAGCGCATGGTGCCGGTGGAGAGTGTCTCCTGCATCCCCGAAGAAATCTGTCAGATGACGCTGTATGACTTTGATGACATTGCCGCCCGGCAGCAAGGCGTTGCACAAATGCTGCACGGCGCGGCACGCGCCAGCGTCGGATCAGATCTGTGTCTGGATATCACCGTGGGGGACAAGGCAACCGGAACGCGCGCGCTGTGCGAGCAGCTCGGCATCGACGTCAAAGACGCCGTGGCGTTCGGCGATAATTACAACGACGTCCCCATGCTGCGCGTCTGCGGCGAGGGTTATATCATGTCGCATGCCTCCGAGGAGTTGAAAAAAATGATTCCGCTGCATTGCCCGGATGTGCACGCATATCTGCGCAGACTGCTCTGATGGCGTCAAAACACCAGCGCAAGCAGCAGCATATAGCAAAGGGTCCCGCCCGCGATCGACAGCAGCATCTGCTTTTTCCACAGATGCAGCGCCGCGGTCACGGCGATACCGATCAGCTCCGGGATGCCGTGGGAGCCGGACAGCAGCGAGACATTGCGCAAACAATAAATCACCAGCATACCGAAAACCGCCCCGGGCAGCACCTTGCCAAGGTATACAATATATTTCGGTGTTTCCCGCTTACCTGAAAAGATGAAAAACGGCAAAAAGCGCGTGAGCATCGTCCCCAGCGCCACCGCCGCAATGGTGATCAGCTGCTGTGTCAATGTCATGGCGTACCTCCGTTTGAAAAACCGCTCTGCTCGATGGGACGGCGAAACAGAGACAGCATCGCCAAAATCCCGCACATCGCAGGCAAGATGAAGTTCTCTGTGCCAAACAGCACCAGGCAAAGCAGGGATATTGCCAGTCCCGCCAGTGCGCTGATATGGTTTTGTTCCTTCTGCCACTGATCAATAAAAATGACCGTGAACATCGCCGTCATCACAAAATCCAGCCCCTGCACCCGAACGGACAGCAGCCCGCCGAACACACCGCCGAGTGTCGCGCCTGCAAACCAGTAGAGATGATTGAGCAGCGTCACAAAAAACATAAACCAGCCGCGGTCTGTGTGCGGCGGTATCTGCGCGGTGCAATTGACGGAAAAGCTCTCGTCGCACATGCCGAAAATCAGATACGGCTTTTTCCATCCCGTCCCGCGGTACTGCTCCAGCATCGCGATCCCGTAAAACAGATGGCGGGCGTTGAGCATCAGCGTCAGCAAAAATGCCTGCATCGGCTGAAAGCCCGCCAGCAGCAGATTGGCTGCCACAAACTCCGCGGAGCCGGCAAAAATCACCAGACTCATCACCATCGGATACCAGAACGCAAAGCCCAGCGACCGCATATAAATCCCGTAGGTCACGCCCAAAAAAAGAAAGCCGGCCAAAATCGGCAGGGTATGCACAAACGCGGTGTGCAGCGCATCACACAGCACAGCGCTCCCTTTTCCCGATGTCCGCTCGCCCCGCAACAGGCACCCCTCCCTTTGTCGTCCAACCGTTCTTTTTTATTGTATCACCACAAGGCAGACAAATCAAGTGCTATACCGGAAAAATTGCACAGCATTTCAGGCGCGCCCGCGAAATGAACGCATGATGAACA
>DBGFNI010000175.1:0-11254 GCA_048527645.1 Eubacteriales bacterium
TTATTTTTTGCCTTCGTCAATAGCCTTTGCGAACACGGCGGAGGAGAAATTCGGTTGGCGTGCCAAGTGCGGCAGCGCCCTCTTTTTGTGCAGAAAAAAGCATCCGCCCGCACTGTTTACAGCAGTGCGGGCGGATGCGATGTGTCGGAGCGGGGAAATATCGGCAAAACGCGCCGTCAATCCTCTGTGGGCATGACAACCCAGCAATTGTTGATATACCGCTCAAAGCCGAGCGCCGGCTTGTTGACAAATTCGCCGTCATAGATCATAACGGTCGAGGAGCCGCCGTCCAGCATGGCGGCGTTGTAGCAGCCCTCTTCCAGCAGCGTGTTTTGCAGCACGTCCAGATCGCAGCCGATGCTCCAGTCAATCTGTCTGCCGTCAATCACCAGAAAAATCATTTCGCCGGATTTGCGCTGTCCCAGCGCCGTGCGGGGTGCGATACCCCAGCCGCCGGAGCCGTTGATCTGTCCCACGCCGTTGACGATGAGGAAAGGGGAGAAGGAGACTGCGCTGACGATATGATTGTCAACTGCCCACTGAGAGGAGCCATGCTGCAGGGTGAACACGCCCTGATCGGTCATGCCGATGATGTTGTAATAATCGTTGCTTGAGGGCGAGGCGGGATTGACCAAAATGCCGTCCTCGATGATAATGCCGCTGGGCGAGCCGCCGTTTGAGTCATAGTTTGCGCCGTCGTTAAAGCCGCCGCCGTTAATCGCCGCGATCGCCCCGGAGGCTTTGACCATCTGCATGACGGTCTGCCCGCAGGAGAACTGATTAGCAGTGTCCACGGTTTTCACCCGAGTGGGGTCGCGGATCAGCATCAGATAACCGCGGTAGGTAGTTCCCTTGACCTCTTTGAGATACAGCCCCTCTTCGAGCAGTTCATAGCCCTCTGCGAGGTATGGATCGGCCGCGTTATCCGGATTTTTCGGATCGGCGGCGCTGTTTTGCGCCTGGTTGTTTGCCGCCTGCGGGTCAATTACCGCAGTGTCGGTGTTGCTGCCGTCGTCCTGCGCCGTGTTTTTCTCTAAAATGCGGTCAATGGTTTCCATGGGGATGGGAAGCGTTGCCAGATATTTGTGATGAAAGGTGCGCATGGCGCTGCACACCCAGGTTGCCTGCAGCTTTTCCGACGCACCGCCGATGATCAGAAGGGAAAAGGCGATTCCCGCCAGCAAAAATAAGCTGATGATGCAGGAGCATACGACGGTGATGATACAGCGGGGCTTGCCGGGCGCTTTTCGGTTCTGCTTGCCTTTCCCGGGTGCCGGTTTGCGGCTGACACTTTCAAGTTTTGGCATGGGTTCCTCCTGTGATTACCATACGAGTTCAAACCGGTCTGCTTTGTCCAAGGTGCAGACGGTACAGTCGTTTGCATAAGTGCAGGCGGGCAAAACGATCATCGCCTGCAGCTGTGCCTCCTTCGCCGGGAGCGGCGCCAGATGCCACACGGCGGGATTGATCCGGATCAGCGTGTTTTTCGGCACACGAAACGCACGGGTCAGCGTCGGGACGGGCGTTGCGCCGGAAGGGGGCGCCACATGCAGAATCATGTCGTCATTCAGCGGCAGGATGATTTCCCATGTTGTGGTGTGATATTCTACCTGCTCGATCATCATCCGTTCCGGCTTTTTCACTGTGATCGGAGAAAAGCCGAAAAGCGCGCCGGTGGAAGCGGCCTGCAGGCGATCCGGATAGAAGCGGTGCAGCTCGCCGCACAGCGCGTAGCCGTCCGGCTCACTCATGCTGCTGTATGCGCCGAAGGGCGCAAACGCATCCTTGGTCAGCGGTTCAATTTTAATCTGAAGCATCTTGCACGGTTCTCCTTGAAACTCTATTTGCGGGGGTTGTTATTTTGCGGTTTTGATAAAAGAACGGTTATCCCAAAGATAGATCACGCCGGAGAGCAGGGTGACGGCTGCGCACAGCCAGCAGAGCACGCAGGCGACAGTGGGAACGACCTCGGTCGCTGCCGGTATGCTCATCCCGATGTAAAAGACCAGCACGGACAGCATCTGAATGACCGTTTTCACCTTGCCCCAGATGTTTGCGGCGATCACTCTGCCGTCCTTTGCGCCGGCGGCGACCATCCGCAATCCTGCCACAGCAAATTCCCGCGCCAGAATCACAAACAGGACAATGGGATCGCAGACACCCGCCTGCATCATGTACAAAAATGCGGTGGTGGTGAGAATCTTGTCTGCCAAAGGATCGGCAAATTTTCCGAAATCCGTGACCAAACCGTGCTTCCGGGCGATATTGCCGTCCAGAAAATCCGTAAAACTGGCGACTGCAAATATGATCGCGGCGGCAAGATACATCCACCAGGCGCCGTGCAGATTGGCAAGAATGGCGAACACCATGAACACGGGAACCAAAATAATGCGCATCACCGTCAGCTTGTTGGGTAAATTCATATGCTATCCTCTCTTACTCCGCGGTTCCCAAAAGATCGTAATCCATCACCTCAGTGATATGAACCGCAACAAATTCGCCCGGCGCGAAACGGTCTGTCCGTCCGCCGGTATGTGTGAAATACACCTTGCCGTCAATGTCATAGGCGTCGCGCGGGGAATGTCCGTAATAGGTTTCGCTCACCTGATCGTATCCCTCGCAGAGCACCGTCAGCGTCGTTCCGACCAGCTTTTCGTTGTCCTGCGCCACACGCAGCAGCTGCTCGCGCATGACCAGCTCCGCGCGGTCTTCTTTGATCTGCTCCGGGATCTGATCGGGCATATCGTATGCCGGCGTTCCCTCCTCGCGGGAATAGGGGAAGACGCCCAACCGGTCAAACCGCAGCTCCTCCGCGCCGCGGAGCAAAAGCTCCATATCCTCCTCGGTTTCACCGGGGAAGCCGGTGATGAAGGTCGAACGGATTACCATGCCGTCAACGGTGCGCAGACGCCGCACCGCGTCGCGGATGACCGCGCTGTCCCCGTGGCGGTTCATTGCCCGCAGAATCCGGTCGGAGAGATGCTGCACGGGCAGATCAATGTAGTTGAGCAAGCGGGGATTGGTCTGAAATTCCGCGATCAGATCATCCGTGATTTTGTCGGGATAGCAGTACAGCAGGCGAATCCAGGGGATTTGCGTTTGCTCTGTCAGCGCACGGATCAGCGCGACGAGCCGATATTCGCCGTATAGATCCAATCCGTAAACCGTGGTGTCCTGTGCGACGAGCACCAGCTCCTTCACGCCGAGCTGCTCCAGCTCCCGCGCTTCTTCAACGAGCTCTTCCATGGGACGGCTGATCAGCTTGCCGCGGATGGCGGGAATGGCACAATAGGTGCAGCAGTTGTTGCAGCCCTCTGAAATTTTCAGATAGGCGATGGCGTCGGGCGTGGTGACCACACGGTCGCCGCCCAGGCTTTCTCTTGCGATCGGATCGAACGCACAGTAGTTTTCCTTGTTTTCCACGGCGCGGATTGCGTCCACAATGTGGTGGACGCCGCCCACACCGATCAGTGCGTCAACCTCCGGCAGCTCGGTGAAAATGCTCTCCCGGTATCGCTGTGCCAGACAGCCGGTCACGATGATTCCCTTCAGGTGGCCGTGCTCCTTGAGCCAGGCGACATCCAGAATGTTGTCAACCGCCTCTTTTTTTGCGCTTTCAATAAAGGCGCAGGTGTTGATAATGACGATATCCGCTTCGCTTTCCTCGGGTGTGATTTCATACCCTGCCGAAGCTGCTTCGCCGAGCATCAGCTCCGTATCGACCTGGTTTTTCGGGCAGCCCAGGGAGACAAAGCTGATTTTCAGGGGGGTGTTGTTCGTTTCACTCATGGTTTCTTTCCTAAACTGTATGTTTTTTACGGGGTGAGGGGCTCTTCTTCTGCCAGCAGCTCCAGCGCGGCGCGGATGTGCGTGGTATAAAAGCCGCGTCGCTGCAGCGCCGCATAATGCTTTTGGCGGGAGCGGTAATCTTCAAATGCGGCAAGACCGATTTTTCGCACGTGATACAGACAGATCTGTGCAAAATCAATGTCTTCCATCGCTTGCTCGTACGCGTCCCGGTGGGCGCTGACGGAAAGCCCGCGGCGGGAAAGCTCCGCGTTGATTTTTGCCGGGCCCCAATATTTTTTCTTTGCAAAATACTCGACATACCGCGCCAGCAGCAAATCCTCCCGCAACAGACCCTTCTCATCCAGATAGGCGATCGCATCCGCTGTGGCCTGCGGGGAAAACTTGCGGCGACAGAGCTTGTCGCGCAGCTCTTTTTTAGAATGATCGCGCAGCTCCAGCAGACCGGCGGCGCAAATCGCGGCGCGGCTGCTCTCATCCGCGCGCAGCAGCTGCTCATAATCCGATTCGGTCAGCAACTGCTGTGCGTCAATTTCGCGGTCAAAAAACGTGCGCAGCACGGTGTAGCTTTCTTCGGAAATGTGTGTGCCATCCGTCACCGTGACGAGAATTTCCCGCCGCGTGCTGCCCGGCACACTTTCCACACCACGCACCCAGACAGTGAGCGCGGCGGCGGTGGCTGCGTCATGCCTTGTCTCCGACATTGCGGTTATTCTCCCTCAATGTCCATTACTTTGATGTCAAAATCGTCCTCGTCCTCCATATCTGATTCCATATCGTCCTCTGTTTCCGCGGAGGCCTTATAGTTTTCCAGCGCGGCGTTGTCGCCGGACTGGAAAGCAGCCTTGATTTTTTCAGTGATTTGCTCGTTGAGGGACGCGTCCTCTTCCAAAAGCTTGCGCACGTTTTCGCGCCCCTGTGCCAGACGCTGTCCCGCAAAGCTGAACCAGGAGCCGCTCTTTTCGATGATGCCCAGATCCACGCCGACATCGACGATCTCGCTGCTGCGGGAAATTCCCTTACCGAACAGAATGTCAAACTGCGCTACGCGGAACGGCGGCGCAACCTTGTTCTTGACAACCTTTGCCTTGACGCGGTTGCCGTAGGATTCTGTACCGTTTTTCAGCACGTCCGTTTTCCGCACATCAATGCGCACGGAGGCGTAATATTTCAGCGCTTTCCCGCCGGGGGTCACCTCGGGGTTGCCGTACATCACGCCGACCTTTTCACGCAGCTGGTTGATGAAAATCACGATACAGTTGGTCTTTGCTACGGCGCCTGCCAGCTTTCGCATCGCCTGGCTCATCATTCTTGCCTGCAGGCCCACATGGGAGGCGCCCATTTCGCCGTCGATTTCCTGCTGCGGAACCAACGCCGCAACAGAGTCCACCACCACAACGTCGATTGCGCCCGAGCGCACCAGCGCCTCGGTGATTTCCAGCGCGTCCTCACCGCTGTCCGGCTGGGAGACCAGCAGATTGTTGATGTCCACGCCCAGATTCTTTGCATAGACGGGATCCAGCGCGTGCTCTGCGTCGATAAACGCCGCTTCGCCGCCTGTTTTCTGCACCTCGGCGACGATGTGGAGCGCCACGGTGGTTTTACCGGAGGATTCGGGACCGTAAATCTCGACGATTCTGCCGCGCGGCACGCCGCCGATGCCCAGCGCCAGGTCAAGCGTGAGCGAGCCGGTGGAAACCGACTCCACTTTCATGGACAAGTTTTCGCCCAGACGCATGATCGCGCCCTTGCCCTTGCTTTTTTCAATCTGTGCCAACGCAGTGTTCAACGCTTTTTTCTTTTCTGCGGGGTCGTTGGGCAGTGTGATCGGTTTTTTGGTTGTCGTATTCTTTGCCATAGCTTTTCTCCTGTTCTTTTCCGTATTGAATCGGATGGTCTGCGATGATTTTACAAAGGAAGCTTCATGATGAGCGCGTCTTCTGTCGGCGCGCGGTAATATCTGCGGCGCGTGCCGATGATTTGAAAGCCGGTTTTTTCATACAAATGCCGCGCGGCGGTGTTGGAAGCGCGCACCTCCAAAAAGACCGATGCCGCGTCGCGTTTTTTTGCTGTCTGCAAAAGCGTGTGCAGCAAGTATGCGCCCAGTCCTTGCCGCTGAAAGTCCGGTGCGACGCACAAAGAGGCGATCTCCGCCTGCTCCATCACGCACCAGATGCCGCCCCAGCCGACGGTGCGCGCAGAGCCGTCCGGCTGGGTCGCCGTCATGCGGAGCATCACGGCGGCGGGATTTTCCAGCATTTCCGAAAGCATCCGCTCGCTCCAGCATTCCCCGCGAAAGCATTGCTGCTCCAGCGCGGCAAGCGCGGCAAGCGCGCTGTGCGTGACCGGAACGATCTGAATATCTTTATGACACATATCCGTCCAGCATCGTGCCGACGCTGACCAGCCGCCCGCTTGCGGGGTCGCGCAAAAAGGCGTTGCCGTTGCTGTCTTCAAAATAGCGCACGGAATAATACAGCGCGGGGTACGCGTCGGAGACAAATTTGATCCGTCGGGCGTTCTCCGCCTCGGTGGGCAGCTCCTCCTGCTTTCCGCTTTTCAGCGTGTGCAAAAGCGTCTCCAAAAGCGAGACATCCACGATTTCATTTTCGCTGACGGTGATGGCGTCCTGCCGGCAGATCAGCGCCTTTTTGGGCTGAAATGCATCCGCTTCGGGCAGGGTGATGTCGGTGCAATAAAACAGCTCGTTGCCCATGCCGGTGTATTCCAGACTCAAAAATTCGAGATTCTCCGCATTTGCCACGCGGTACAGCACCGCGCCGTCCACCTCGCCGTAGCCGGTTTGCAGTGTGACCGGCTCATAGCACATGGGCGCGCGACGGTAGGTTTTGCCCGTTGCGGTGTCGGTATAGAGATCGGCTGCCTGATCATAGGAGAAGGCAACCAGATTCTCATCCTGTTCCAGCACCGGCTTTTCATATGCGACGCCGGGGTCTGTTCCGTCTGCATTGCCGCCTGAGGTGGCCGTGCCGGTCTTGTCCGAGCAGCCGCACAGCAGCGCACCGCACAATATCAGGCAAAGCGCCGCGATCCATAGGGAAACACTTTGTTTCATCGTTATCCTTTCTGCTTTCATGCAATCAGTAGCCAAACGCGCCGGAGAGAGAATCGTCGTTTTCAATCCAGTCTGCAACGTCGATGACCCGATATTCGGTTGGCGTGTCGCGCACGACAACGGTGGCAATTCCGGCGTTGATGACCTGCCGCTTGCACATCATGCAGCTGTTGGTGCCGCCCATCACGGCGCCGGTAGCGGGATCGGTGCAGCACATGTAAAGCGTTGAGCCGAGCATCTGCTCCCGGGGTGCGGCGATGATGGCGTTTGCCTCGGCGTGCACGCTGCGGCACAGCTCATAGCGTTCCCCGCGGGGAATTTGCAGATTTTCCCGCAGACAAAACTGCAGATCGGTGCAGTTTTTCCTGCCGCGGGGCGCACCGTTATAGCCGGTGGAAACAATCACGTCATTTTTCACGATGATCGCGCCGAAACGGCGGCGCATACAGGTGCTGCGCTCCGAAACGGTCTGCGCGATATCCAGATAATAGTTCTCCTTCGAAATCCGGGATTGGCTCATACGGGCTGATTCCTCCTTGCTTTTCCGTCGGACCGTCATAATATGACAAAATATTCTGATACATCATTTATTATACACCAATTCTTCCGCAAAATCAATATCCCGCGGCGCTTTTTTCACCGGATACAAATGGGAAAAGCATCCCGTTTTGCCCCGGATGGCGCCGCCGGGGCAAAACGGGCAAAAAAAGCGGATCGCCCGAAAGGGCGATCCGCTGATTGTGATACGGTTGGATGCTGTGCGGCTTGATTATTTGCTTGCCTCTTCCACAGCAACTGCGCACGCGACGGTCATGCCGACCATCGGGTTGTTGCCCGCGCCGATCAGGCCCATCATTTCGACGTGTGCCGGAACGGAGGAGGAGCCTGCGAACTGCGCGTCTCCGTGCATACGGCCCATGGAGTCGGTCAGACCGTAGGAGGCGGGACCTGCTGCCACGTTGTCGGGGTGCAGCGTTCTGCCGGTGCCGCCGCCGGAAGCAACGGAGAAGTATGCCTTGTTGTTCTCCTGTGCCCACTTCTTATAGGTGCCTGCAACCAGATGCTGGAAACGGGTGGGGTTGGTGGAGTTACCGGTGATGGAGACATCGACGCTTTCATGACGCATGATGGCAACGCCCTCCATGACGTCGTTTGCGCCGTAGCAGCGAACCTTTGCCTTGTCGCCGTCGGAGAAAGCACGCGTTTCAATGACCTTCAGCTCTTCGGTGTAAAAATCATAATCGGTCTGTACATAGGTGAAGCCGTTGATGCGGGAGATGATATAAGCGGCGTCCTTGCCCAAGCCGTTCAGAATGACCTGCAGGGGCTCGCGGCGAACCTTGTTCGCGGTGCGTGCGATACCGATTGCGCCCTCAGCGGCTGCAAAGGACTCGTGACCTGCCAAGAAACAGAAGCACTTGGTCTCCTCGCGGAGCAGGCGGGCAGCCAGATTGCCGTGACCCAGACCGACCTTGCGGTTCTGTGCGACGGAGCCGGGAATGCAGAACGCCTGCAAACCGATACCGATTGCTTCTGCAGCTTCGGATGCTGCCTTGACGCCCTTGGTCAGTGCGATGGCAACGCCCAGGGTGTATGCCCAGCTTGCGTTTTCAAACGCGATGGGCTGCACGCCCTTGACGATTTCGTCAACATTGATGCCGCGATCCAGGCACAGCTTCTGTGCTGCTTCCAGATCGGCGATGCCGTATTCTTTCAGGCACGCGTTGATTTTATCAATTCTTCTCTCGTATCCTTCAAAAGTTACCATGTTCGTGTGCCTCCTTTCTTATTCTTCTCTGGGATCGATATATTTTGCGGCGCCTTCGTAACGGCCGTAGGTCTTTACGTTGGCTTCATATGCTTCCTTGGGGTCCTTGCCGTGGCGGATCATCTCCATCATTTTGCCCAGGTGGACAAACTTGTAGCCGATGACCTCGTTGTTTTCATCCAGTGCCTGATTGAGGATATAGCCCTCTGCCATTTCCATGTAGCGCACGCCTTTTGCTTCGGTGGCAAAAATGGTACCCACCTGAGAACGCAGACCCTTGCCCAAATCGTCCAGACCTGCGCCGACGGGCAGACCGTTTTCGGAGAAGGCGGTCTGGCTGCGGCCGTAAACCAGCTGCAGGAAGATCTCTCTCATGGCGACGTTGATTGCGTCACATACCAAATCGGTGTTGAGCGCCTCCAGAATGGTTTTGCCCTGCAGAATCTCCGCTGCCATCGCGGCGGAATGGGTCATGCCGGAGCATCCGCAGGTTTCCACCAGCGCTTCTTTAATCACGCCGTCCTTGACGTTCAGCGTCAGCTTGCAGGTACCCTGCTGGGGCGCGCAGCCGCCGATGCCGTGGGACAGACCGGAAATATCGGAAATCTGATAAGCCTTCACCCACTTGCCCTCTTCGGGAATGGGCGCGGGACCATGCTTGGGTCCTTTTGTCACGGGACACATGGTTTCAACCGCATGAGAATACTGAATTTCACTCATGATGTTTTTTACTCCTTTATATGAAATTAAATTGGTAACAAATTATTTGCCGCAGCAGGGCTTGACCTTCACCGTGCCGTAGCATTCACCGAATGCGCAAGCTGCGTTTGCCTCGTCTGTATCGACATGCATCGCCAGCTTGAATTTGGGGCTGACGCGCACCACAACATCGCCGAACACGGTGGTGCGATCGTTGTTTTCAACCTTGACCTTTACAATCTGCTTGTCCGTCACGCCGAACGCCTGTGCGTCCTCGGGCGTCATATGGATGTGACGCTTTGCAACAATCACGCCCTCGCTGATCTCGATTTCTCCGGCGGGGCCGACGATCTTGCAGCCGGCGCTTCCGGCGATGTCGCCGCTCTCACGCACCGGCGCACTCACGCCCAGCGTGCGCGCATCGGTAAAGGAGACCTCCACCTGCGTTGCCGGTCTTGCGGGGCCGAGAATGATGACATTGGAGATGCTCTTTTTGGGGCCGACCAGTGTGACGCGCTCCTCGCACGCAAACTGACCGGGCTGGCTCAGATCCTTTTTATGGGTCAAGGTTGCGCCCGCGCCGAACAGGGCTTCGATATGCTCAGCGGTTAAATGCACATGTCTTGCGGAGGTTTCGATCAATACTTTGTTTTCCATGATGATTTTCTCCTTTTGTTGAAAGTTTTATTCCACAATCCAACTTATTATACAACATTTCCCGTGAAAAGTAAATAATAAAAGTGAGGTTTTTTGTTAAAACTATGAAAAACCGCAGGAATTGTGTCGGCGCCGCCGCAAAGGCGAATCCTGCGAAAGGATTTCTTTGCAAGCGAAAGGTGAGAGAGGCATGAAAAACAACAGCATTTCTTCGTTATTAACCGCGGCGTTCTGCCCGCCCGGTATATTCGGCGAGGAGGAGGAAAGCGCACCCGCGGCAAAAGAGGCACAGCCGGCGGAAAAGGTGCGAAACGAAATGACGGACAACGGCAGCGTGCTCGCCCGCGACGGCGAGCACACCATCCACTGCATGACTGTTATCGGGCAGGTGGAGGGGCACTATGTGCTGGGAGACGGGCAGAAAAGCACGAAATACGAGCACTTGATCCCGATGCTGGTCGCGGTGGAGGAAAGCCGGGACATCGACGGGCTGCTGGTGCTGCTCAACACCGTGGGAGGCGATGTGGAGGCCGGTCTTGCGATCGCGGAGATGATCGCCAGCATGAAAAAGCCCACGGTTTCTCTGGTGCTGGGCGGCGGACATTCCATCGGGGTGCCGCTTGCGGTCAGCGCGCGCCGTTCCTTTATTGTTCCCAGCGCGACCATGACAATTCACCCGGTGCGGATGAACGGACTGGTTTTGGGTGTGCCGCAGTCCTTCGCTTATTTTTCCAAAATGCAGGATCGCATTGATCGGTTTATCACCGGACATTCCGGCGTGGACGAGGAGACGCTGCGGCGGCTGACCATGCAAACAGGCGATATTGCAACGGATATGGGGACGATTATTGAGGGGCAGCAGGCGGTTGATTACGGCATTATCGACGCGGTGGGCGGTCTGTCGGACGCGCTCGGCGCGCTCAAAGAGATGTGCGACGGGACATAACGGGAAAAAAGACGACGAATAGACAAAGAAAAAAGCGCGGCAGCCGGAACATTCCGGCTGCCGCGCCTGTATTCTGTTTGCACGCGAAGGCTTATTCAAAGCACTCCTCGCAGACCTCATCCAGGCAGTATTTGCTGCGGTGCGGCGGATCGCGCCACAGCCATTTGCCGTTGGTAAAGTCGGGGATTGCGACTGGCATACCGCCCATGGCAATAGACTGCTCGCTCAGCGCCGTTATCACCATCCAGCTCGCCATATCGTATACGTCGATGGGCATGGGTGCGCCCGTCCGAACGGCGTC
>DBGFNI010000176.1:0-4924 GCA_048527645.1 Eubacteriales bacterium
TTTAACAAAAAGAAAAGCTCTTTGTGCCTGCCCCTTCATTCCGCATCCCGCACGGTGAATGCCGACACGGGCGGAAACCGGCTCGAAAAAAGAGCGGAAAGGAACATCATACATGACAAAACAAACCAAGCGATTGATGATCGGCAACGAGGCAGTTGCGCGGGGACTGTACGAGGCAGGGGTAAAGGTTGTCTCCAGTTATCCGGGCACGCCCTCCACGGAGATCACCGAATTCGCGGCAAAATACGATGAAATCGACTGCGAATGGGCGCCAAACGAAAAGGTCGCCTGCGAGGTAGCATTTGGCGCATCGCTGCGCGGCGTGCGCAGTGCCTGCGCGATGAAGCACGTGGGTCTGAACGTCGCCGCAGATCCCTTGTTCACCCTGTCCTACACCGGCGTCAACGGCGGATTGCTGATCTGTGTCGCAGACGACCCCGCCATGCACTCTTCTCAAAACGAGCAGGACAGCCGCCACTACGCAATTGCCGCAAAGCTCCCCATGCTTGAGCCGGCAGACGCAGCGGAGGCAAAGGAGTTTACCAAAGCTTCCTTTGCGCTGTCCGAGGAGTATGACACGCCCGTTCTGCTGCGGATGTGCACACGCATCGCGCACGCGCAGAACACCGTCGCGCTCTCCGAACGCACCGAGCACGACGCGGGAGAATATGTCCGCGCGCCGCAAAAGTACATCATGACCCCCGCCAATGCGACCAAAAAGCATCCCGTGGTGGAACAGCGCACGCAAAAGCTGACCGCTTATGCGGAGAGCTGCGCCTTCAACCGTGCGGAATACGCGGCGGATTCCGATCTGGGCATTATCTGCGCCGGCACCTGCTATCAGTATGTCAAAGAGGTATTCGGCGACAGCGTCAATGTTCTGAAGCTGGGACTGGTCAACCCCCTCCCCGTCGATCTGATCCGCGATTTTGCAAAGCGTGTGAAGCGCGTGGTCGTCATCGAGGAATTGGACGGCATCATCGAGCAGCACTGCCGGAACATCGGCGTGCAGGTCGAAGGCAAAAACCTCTTCTCTCCCATCGGTGAATACAATCAGGATATCGTGGCGCAGGCCTTCGGCATCGCACCCAAAACGCCCGCCGCGCAAACGCCCGATCTGCCGGTGCGTCCGCCCGTCATGTGTGCAGGCTGTCCGCACCGCGGCATCTATTATCAGCTGGTGAAAAACAAGGTCACCGTGCTGGGCGACATCGGCTGCTATACCCTGGGCGCCGCGGCGCCCCTCAACGCCCTGGATTCCACCTTGTGTATGGGCGCCTCTGTCAGCGGTCTGCACGGCTTCAACAAAGCCGGCGGCGGCGAAACGGCGCAGAAAACGGTCTGCGTGATCGGCGACTCCACCTTCATTCACTCCGGCGTGACGGGACTGATCAACATCGCCTACAACGCGACCAACTCCACCGTGATCATCCTTGACAACTCGATCACCGGCATGACCGGCCATCAGCAGAATCCCACCACCGGGTACAACATCAAGGGCGACCCGGCGGCAAAAATTGATCTGGAGACGCTGTGCCGCGCTGTCGGAATCAACCGCGTGCGCGTGGTCGATCCGTATTGCCTGGAGGAATGTGACAAGGCCATCCGGGAGGAGCTGGCGGCAGACGAACCCTCTGTCATTATCAGCCGCCGCCCCTGCGCACTGCTCAAATATGTCAAGCACAAGCCCGCGCTCACCGTCAACACGGAGAAATGCCGCGGCTGCAAGGCATGCATGAAGATCGGCTGTCCCGCCATCTCCGTGCGGGAGAAAAAGGCGGTCGTTGACAGCACGCTGTGCGTCGGCTGCGGCGTATGCCAGCAGCTGTGTGCGTTCGATGCGCTGGAAAACGGAAAGGAGGAGAACGCATGAAAACCACCAATCTGATGATCGTCGGTGTCGGCGGTCAGGGTTCCCTTTTGGCCTCCAAACTGCTCGGCAGGCTGCTGGCAGATGAGGGCTATGATGTGAAGGTTTCCGAGGTGCACGGCATGAGCCAGCGCGGCGGAAGCGTCGTGACTTATGTGCGTTTCGGCGAGCATGTTTATTCCCCCGTTGTCACGCAGGGCGAGGCAGATTTTATTGTATCGTTTGAAAAGCTGGAAGCGGCGCGCTATGTGCAGCGCCTGTCGCCAAACGGCACCATCATCACCAACACGCAGCAGATCGACCCGATGCCCGTGATCACCGGCGCTGCGCAATACCCTGACAACATTCTTGAAAGTCTCCGGGCACAAGGCGTGCACATTGATGAACTGGATGCGCTCTCCCTTGCCAATCAGGCCGGCTCTGCCAAGGCGGTCAATATTGTCCTGATGGGCAGACTGGCAAAATACCTGGATATTCCTTATGATAACTGGATTGCCGCGATTGAAAAGACCGTAGCGCCCAAATTCATTGCAATCAACCAAAAGGCGTTTGAACTCGGCTATCATTATTGAATCATTTCATATAAAGGAGCTATCAACCATGGAAACCGAAAAGAGATATTATCAGCCGCAGGCGGAAACCATGCCGTATGAGCAAATTCGCGCCCTGCAATCGGAAAAGCTGGTCAAGCAAGTGCAGCATGTCTATGAAAATGTCCCGTATTACCGGCATCTGATGGAAGAAAAAGGCGTCACCCCCGCGGACATCCGCGGCGTGGAGGATTTGCACAAGCTGCCCTTTTTGACCAAGGCAGATCTGCGGGAGGCATATCCTTACGGACTGCTGGCAAAGCCGCTGCGCGAATGTGTTCGCATTCAGTCCACCTCCGGCACAACGGGAAAGCGCGTTGTCGCCTTCTACACCCAAAAGGATATTGACATGTGGGAGGAGTGCTGCGCGCGCGCGATTGTCGCCGCAGGCGGTACGGATGAGGACGTCTGCCAGGTATGCTACGGATACGGCCTGTTCACCGGCGGACCGGGTCTCAACGGCGGCTCGCACAAGGTCGGCTGTCTGACGCTGCCCATGTCCTCCGGCAACACGGAGCGGCAGATTCAATTCATGATGGATCTGCATTCCACCATTCTGTGCTGTACCCCCTCTTACGCGGCATACATCGGTGAAACCCTCAAGGAAAAGGGTTACCGTCCGGAAGACAACCAGCTCAAGGCAGGCATCTTCGGCGCAGAGCCCTGGACAGAGGAAATGCGCCGCGACATCGAGAAGAGCCTGGGCATCAAGGCATATGATATTTACGGTCTGACCGAGATCAGCGGCCCCGGTGTTTCCTTTGAATGTGAGGCACAGCAGGGCATGCACATCAACGAGGACCATTTCATCGCCGAAATCATTGATCCCGACACCGGCGAGGTGCTGCCGGAGGGAGAAAAAGGGGAACTGGTATTCACCTGTATCGACAAGGAAGCCTTCCCCATGATGCGTTACCGCACGCGTGACATCTGCGTGCTCACACGGGAGGCGTGCAGCTGCGGCAGAACCTTCGTCCGCATGAAGAAGCCGATGGGACGCAGCGATGATATGCTGATCATCCGCGGCGTAAACGTGTTCCCCTCTCAGATCGAGACCGTGCTGATTCAAAAGGGCTACAGCTCCAATTATCTGATCGAAGTCGACCGCGTCAACAACTCCGACACGCTGGACGTGATGGTGGAAATGGCGCCCGAGCAGTTCTCCGATACCGTGCGCGATATCGAAAGCCGCGAGAAAGAGCTGGCTGATGCAATGCGTACCATGCTGGGCATCGGTCCCAAGGTGCACCTGGTCGCGCCGAAGACCATTCAGCGCAGCGAAGGCAAGGCAAAACGCGTCAACGACAAGCGCAAACTCCATTGAGGCAATCTTGCCATCCGTTACGGTTTTGATTCCGAACCCATATTATTCTCACATAATAACATAATATAGAAAGGCAGGTTATCCCCATGATTCAACAACTTTCTGTTTTCGTCGAAAACAAGCAAGGCGCACTGGTGGAAACCACCGGCATTTTGACCGACTGCGGCATCAACATCCGTGCCATGTCGTTGGCGGATACTGAAAAATACGGCGTGCTGCGCATGATTGTCAATAACACTGCGGCAGCACAAAAGGCGCTGGGCGACGCCGGCTTTCTGACGCGGATCACAGATGTGGTTGCAGTGACAATGCCCGACAAGGCGGGCTCGCTCAACCGCGTGGTGCAGCTTTTGGCGCAGGCGGGCGTTAATCTGGAATATCTCTACGCATTCAACAACGCCGGCAAAAACAGCGCATATGTTGTGCTGCGCGTGCAGGATTGCGCGCTGGCAGAACAGACACTGAGCGCGGACGGCTTCCCCGTTCTCACCGCCGCAGATCTTGAAAAAATGTAAAGGAAGAAACTTATCATGTATGATGAATTGACCGAGGTCGATATCCGGAAAATGCAGGAGGAAATCGACTATCGCAAGCAGGAACTGCGCCCAAAACTGGGTGCAGAACTGAAGGCGGCGCGTGCACTGGGGGATCTGAGCGAGAACTTTGAGTACCACGCCGCGCGACGGGAGGTCAACCGCAACAACAGCCGCATCCGTTATCTGGAGCAGATGATCAAAACAGCCAAGGTCATCACCGATACCTCCACGGCGGAAACAGTCGGTCTGTTTGACCGCGTGACGGTGTTCATGGAAAATTTGCAGCAGGAGAAGGTTTTTGTTCTAACCACCACCCTGCGGCAGGACGCCCTCAACGGCTATCTGAGCAAGGAGTCGCCGCTCGGTGCCGCTCTGATGGGGCGTCAGGTGGGCGACCGCATCTCCGTCCGAGTCAATGAAAAGTTTTCTTATTTTGTCCAAATTCGCAGCATTGAAAAGGGCGAGGATGACGAAAGTCTTGCCATCAGCAGCTACTGACGGCAGGCGGACGGTTTTCACGCCGTGTTGATCTTCCCTTGATATTTGTTGTTTTTTTCAAAAATGCTTGACATATTTTTCACGATATGATATAATATAAGAAACA
>DBGFNI010000177.1:0-5804 GCA_048527645.1 Eubacteriales bacterium
GATGAAAAGCTGTTTGCCAAGACCATGGCAAACGTGCGGGAGGTGAAGAGCCGCGGCGCGCATGTGACGGTTATCTGTTCTGAAAATTTGGAGCCGGAAGCGGCGGATGAGGTGATCCGGATTCCCGCGTTGGATCCGATTATTGCGCCGATCCCGGCGGTTGTGGCGGGACAAATAATCGCGCTGGAAAGCGCGGTGCTGCTCGGCCGCGATGTGGACAAGCCCCGCAACCTTGCCAAATCTGTCACGGTTGAATAAAAAAACTGTTGCCCAAAGCCGGCGGAGTGATCTCTGCCGGCTTTTTGCCATACATTTTTGGAATGTGGATCGGTCGGGGAGAAGTATCTGCCGTTGCAGGAGGCGCCAAGAATATATCTTCGGCTATTGCATCTGATATACGATTGTGGTATACTATCTGAAGAAACCTTGATTTTACCAAGCTTTGACGGCTGAAATAAGTACAATCGGAGAAAGTGAAATGGATAAACTGCATTTTTTGAGCGCCTGGTGGTGCGAGATCAATCTTTTGGAGAGTGACGGTCATTTTGCGCTGGTGGATACCGGAAGAGCGGGTGACTTTTCCCGCATCGCGGCATATCTGAAGTTGCTGGGTGTGAAGGAGTTGGATTTTATTCTGGTTTCTCATTTTCACAATGACCATTTCGGCAGCGTGTGCGCGCTGCTTGACGCGTTCCCGACCGGGAAGGTGTATGTCAAGCCGTACAGCAATGTGGAGAACGTCAGCGACGGCGGCGGGCAGATGAGCGATGAACAGCGCGGCCGCGTGCAAGAGGAATATCTTGCTTTTTTGGCGCATATCCGGCAGAAGAGCGAGCTTGTGCTCATATATCCCGAGATGCCGCCGGTGATGCTGGGGTCGATGCGCTGCACCGTCTACAACGCGGATAACATTCTGCGCAAGCTCTATGAGGATCCTGAAAGCGAATATCGGCAACAGTACATCTTCAATGAAAACAATAACAGCGCGATCGTGTATCTGGAAAGTGCAAACGGCGCATCTGCGCTACTTCCCGGTGATTGCTACGATGAGCCGCTGTCCTATCTGCCCGGCAGATTTGTGATTGCGCGCACGGCACAAAATATCGGAAAAAAGGTGGATGTGTACAAGCTCGCACACCATGGCTGCGGAGAATTCACCTCGCTTCAAACCGCGGAAATTCTGCGGCCGGATTATGTGCTGTCTACGGGAGAAGAAAAGGCGCTCTTTGCATCGCAAAACTACAAAAATCTTGTTGCGGCAAACCCTGCGGTACAGTGCATGGTGACGCAAAACGGATACCGCGTGTTTACCATGGCGGGTGCGGGGCGCGTCACCTACGAAACGATACCGGAGACGTAATGACCCCGCAGCCACTGTAAATAAACAATAAAAACAAGCATCCGCAGATTGCAATCATGCGGATGATTGTTTTTTATGCGGGGGTGGGAGTTATGCTGCTTATTTCTTCTTTTTGAACGCATAGGCAAGCCTGATAGCCGCCCAGATAAAAAGAGTGGGGCGCGCCGAGCAAAAAGGTGATATCTGCGGTTTGCGGTGCGCGGATGCCGGTGCCGATGCATTTGAAATAGGCTTCCTTGGCGCACCAGATTTCAAAAAAGCGCTGCAAAACCGCTTGGTCATCACAGAGATAGTCCTCCTCTGTGGGCTGCTTGCCGAACAGATAGCGCAGCTCCTGCTCCGTGCAGATCCTTTTTGCCGTTTTCAACCTGACGGGGCGCACCTTTTCAACATCAACGCCGACGGGATCGTCGGATACGGCACAGAGCACCATATCGCCGGAATGACTGATGTTAAACTGCACCCGCAGCGCCTGTGCGAAGGGCTTGCCGTATTCATTCTTTTGGAAAACGATGTCCTCTTTTCGCACGCCGCACCGGCGCGCAATTTCTTCTCTTGCCAGCATATCGCCCGCCACAGCACATTTTTTCGCCTGCTCGCTGCGCAAGCGTATGACGACCGCTTGCTTTTCTTTGTCTGCCTGCGCAAAAGCCGTTTGATAGGTTTGCCCGTCCATATGTCGGATATCATACGCGCACAGGCGCGTCCCGTCTGATAACTCACGAATCAGCATCGGGATGCTTTAATATGGCGAGCAGCTCGCCGTCGTTATAGATCTCCTGATAGCCCATGTCGCTGTAAATGCGGTAATAGTCCACCGCCAGCGGCTCGTACAGCGAAATCACCGCGTAGTCCGTTTCTGCCTTGGTGTTGATCATGCAATACAGCTCCATGCGGTTGGAAAGATGGGGCAGCATAAAACGGGTGGCGCACACAGAGGCGTCATCCTCGATCAGCTCCAGCGCCTCGTTGTAGGTGGTGAGCCGCTCCTGATCGTTTCGGTATGTGCGGACATAGCCCTGACAGCCCTTGGCGATGTGCGCGCCGAAGAGCAGAACGGAGGCGGTCACCGCGGAGAGAATCCATTGCTTTTGCTTTTCCCGTTCAATTTCGGAGAGATTGAGTATGGACGCGTAAAGCAGAAACGCCGCGCTGCCGAATACATACTGGAATCCGATGTTGTACTGATATTCCCAATCCGGCATGAGATTGATCACCAGCATCGGCGCGAGCATCAGAAAGCGCGGCAGCTTTTTGGTGACCAGGGGGAGGAAGCACAGCGGGGCAAGCATGAGAACGATGAACTCGATTTTCTTTGCTGTAAACGCGTTTGCAAGCACCAGACCGGGATTGCGCAGCAGTGTGGTAATCATGGAAAAGAGGGAATCGTTTTGCATGTAGTCGGCAAAGCGGCTGGTCATGGAGCCGTCTCCGTAGGTGTTGAGCAAATACATCGCCAGAACAAAATAGGCAACGGAGGACGCCAGCAGAATCAGCCCCTTTTTCCACTGCTTGTCTTGAAGCAAAATATACAGTGCGAAAATTGCAATATAGAGCGCCGCGTCCTCTTTCACCATCAAGACCAAAAAGGCGCACAGATACATCGGGATATTCTTTTTGCTTTCGTAAAAGTAAAAGACGAACAGCAGAAGCGGCAACAAAAAGCAGTTTTCATGAATATCGTACAGCGTCCCACCGCTCAATGCGGGCAAAAACGCGGTCACGCCGCAGAGCAGCACGGTGGCGATGCGGGAAAAGCCCTTGCGGCGGCACAGCAGATAAACGGGAATGATGCTGACGGAGACGATCAGTGCCTGCGCGACATTCAGCGTCGGGGCATAGGGAAAGAGCATATACAGCGGCAGAATCAGATAGTATATGGGAGAAATATGCACGGCGAAATGTGAGAGCAGGCCGTTGTTGCGCTCACAGGTGGTCATCGGCAGAAGGGTCTCTTTCATATAGTAGAACATCTGCGCGAAGATGCCGAAATCAAAGGTGGGGGTGCTGTAGGTAATATAGCGCATAACGCCGACTGCGGCAACAAAGGCGAAAATGCCGAAAATGAGTATGCCGACCAATACGGCGGCGGTGCGCTTGCCGATGTCCCGCACGCTTGGCACTACGCCGCGCCACAGCGCGTAGCGGATGCAGACCACGCAAATCAGAATACAGGCAAGCGAGGTGAAGACCTGCGCGCAGTGGAAGGCGCAGAGAACGGAAAAGGCACAGGCGCTGAGCGTCATGAGCAGCGTATCCCATGCGGAATTTTTGGTGAAACGGTACAGCACGGTCATCGTCAGAAAGGCCAGCGCAACGCCGATCAGCAACAAATATATGGGTACGTAATGAAAATTGTTTTTACTCAGATGTGCGTTGGGAGAAATCAGCAGCAGAGCTGTGCAGACTGACAGCCAGGAGCCGATGCCCCGTTCAAAATATTTTCTCATTTTACGGTCTCCAATTGTTGATATGACAAGTTTATATCGCGAAAAACCGACAAATAACGGTTGTTTCGGATCACTTTTTCAGTATAGCACCGAAATATGTACATAATGTGAACAAACGGAGTCTTGCATACAGAACCGAAGCTTGCATAACATCCGATTATTGTCCGTATACTCAATTAGAGCAGACGGATAACGGATAGCGGTAAAAAAACGGATGAAAATGCGGGGGAAAACGGAAATGGACAGGCAGGAAAAAGGATACGGGCTGTATTTTGCGCGGCTGACATATTTGCTGCTGGCGATTGCCGGCGCGGTTCTGTTTTTCCGGTTTTTATACCGTCCCGTGCTGCCGTTTTTGACTGCTTGGCTGATCGCGGCTGTGTTGCAGACGCCGGTGCGCCGCATCGTGGAAAAAACCGGCTGGAAGCGCAAGCCGGTTTGTATCATTCTGGTTGTCCTGTTTTCGGGCATGCTGGTTGCGCTCTTGTATTCTCTGCTAAACAGCCTGATCTTTCGCGCGCGCGCACTGCTGGTATTTTTGGGGGAGAACATGGATAAGATTACCGCCTTCTTTTCCGATTGGTCGCAAAAGTTGAAATCGCTGTTGCAGTCACTGCCGTTTTTGCGAGAGGGCGGAGAGGGGAGCGTTGCGGCAGAGGTGCTTGCGGCAATGGATGATTTTTTCGGTGACATGCTCGGGGAGTTCACACAGGTGCTCTCGGCAAAAATTCCGGCTTGGATCGGCGGGCTGGCGGCGCGCATCCCCTCGGTTTTGCTGTTTTTGGTGATGACGCTTCTCGCGGCGGTGTATATCAGCTGCGATTATGAAAAGCTGGCGCGCTTTTGCAGAGAGCACCTGCCGCGAAGAATTTCCGGATTCTTTACGCGTCTGAGCCGGCACGGCACACGAACGGTGAAGCAATATCTGCGTGCCTATGTGCTGCTGATGGCGATCACCTTTTTCCTATTGCTAACCGGGTTTCTGATCTTGGGTGTGTCGTATCCCGCGGGGCTTGCGCTGCTGGTTGCTCTGGTGGATGTTTTGCCGGTGTTGGGGGTGGGGACGGTGCTCATTCCCTGGGCACTGATCAGCTTTTGCACCGGAAATCTGTTTTGGGGGATCGGCTTGACGGTTCTGTATATCGTCGTTGTTGTGCTGCGACAGATTTTGGAGCCGCGGATTGTCGGCGCGTCAATCGGGCTGCACCCCTTGCTGACACTGTTCTCCATGTATGTGGGGATGAAGCTGTTTGGGATCGGGGGACTTGTGCTGTTTCCGATCGGATTCACGGTGGTTAAGGGATTAATCGGCGAAACGGCAAGGGAGGATGAGAAAACGCATGGGAAGACTGCCCGGTAAAATTGCTTTGACGCGTCGGGTGGAAACGGATGTGTGCTCGGTTGCGGTGTGGACGGCGGTTGCATTTTGCAGCCGCGGGAGGCTGCTTGTCTGCATGCTGCTTTCCGTTTTGGTTCATGAGCTGGGGCATTTGCTCTGCCTGTATAAATGGAAGATACCGTGGAAAAAATGCACGGTGAGTGTGTTCGGGGCGGATCTGGTCACGCAGGGGCTGTTATCATACCGCAGGGAAGGGATCATGCTGTTTTGCGGTAGCGCGGTGAACCTGCTTTGCGCCCTGGCGCTGCTGCCGGTCTACTGTCTGACCGGCCGGGGCGGCATGCTGCTTTGCACGATGCTTCTTTATGCGGGGTTTAATCTGTTGCCGCTGCACACACTGGACGGCGGCAGACTGCTGTACATTCTGCTGGCGCGAAACGCAGAAGAAGCAACGGCGTGGCGTGTCACACGCTTTTTTTCTGTCGGGGTGACGTGCATTTTGTGGTGTATCGGCGCTGCAATGTTCTTTCGCTCATCAATGCTGTCAAGCGGTTTTTCCGCGGCGAGCAGCCTGTTTTTTCTGTCTTTGTTTTTCATCGCTGCCTTGAGCAAAAATGAGAATAAGGGAGCATGACAAAGAAAATAAGAGCAATCT
>DBGFNI010000178.1:0-7287 GCA_048527645.1 Eubacteriales bacterium
CTAAATCAAAGATTTAGACTATTTCGGAGAACATTGAATGACTAAAAGTTAAAATGCGTTGCATTTTAATTGGTGCTGTCGCACCTTACAAGGCTTCGCCTTGCTTTTATGATATAATATGGGTAGCTTTTGTTGTGTTTTTCGCCGTTGGTATCAGCAAAGCAAGCAGGTTTTTGATCATCTTTCAAGTATTCAGACAGCAAAAGAGAATCCTGCATTCAGTCAAAGGAGCGCGCATGAAAGAAAGAATTGTGTATCTGGATGTCCTTCGTTGTTCCGCGATTTTTTTGGTCATTGTGCTGCATGCAATGAACCCCATATTAATCGATGCAGCTTATTATGCAAAGCCGGTCTGGTATTTGTGTATGCTGCAGAATCCAATCAACCGAATCGGCGTTCCGGTTTTCTTCATGATAAGCGGATTTTTAATGTTGAGCAATCCGAAAACCGAGAACATTTCCGAATTCTATAAAAGGCATATCCCGCGATTGTTGATACCGCTAATCAGCTGGAATCTGATTTATTGGGTTTGGAACGCTGTATTCAACGGAGCAACGTTGCGAATCTCAGATTTTTTTGCTGCGCTGATTAATCAGGGCAACTCTTATCATATGTGGTTTGTCTATACGTTGATCGGAATCTATCTGATAACGCCGTTCTTGAAGAAAATCGTAAATGCGTGTAATGATTACCAATTGCTGATTCTGATTGGCATTGTATTATTTCCGACGACCATCCGCCCTGTACTGAATACGGTCTTTCCGCTTTATATTTATCTGTTCCCTCCGCTTATGGAGGGGTATCTCGGTTTTTATCTGGCAGGATATTTAATATGCAAGCAGCAGCTGCCACAAAAAATCCGAATGGCAGTCTATCTCGGCGGAATGATCGGATATGCGGTCTGTGTGCTGGGAAACCTGGCGGCGTCTTCTCCCGAAACGGTTGAATCGCCTTTTAACGTCGGATACGGCCTTAACCACTATCTTTGCGCCACTGCCTTTATCGTATTCGTCCGTACACTGCTTGAAAAACCTAAAATTGACCGTTTGATGAAGTCCATCCATATAGAAAGGCTTTCTCAATTTGTGTTCGGCATATACTGGTGCCATGTGATTTTTCTTGATGTCTCGGGGAGACTGCTGGGAAATTTCGGGACGATTACAGCAACGCAATTTCTGATGATACAAATTGTGTTGACGGTACTCGCTTCGCTTATATTTGCTTTTGTCATTGGAAAAATCCCGGTTCTTCGGAAACTGTTGATGATGTAGAACTTCAAAATCGCATCCATTGTCTGCGCACGCCTCTGCGATCAAGCATGAAACCGTCTTCTTCCTATCTTTACATATTACTCTCCAAGTTGACAAAAAAGCTGTTGTGTGATACCATATCGTATAAGAAAACATCACATTTATACGGGTGTCATATGAAAAGAATTCACATATTGCCGATTGCAGTGATCACAGCGGCATGCCTGACCGCCTGCGGCAGTGACAGCGCTCCGGTGGCGCAGACCGCAGCGGCAGATTCTGAGACGCTTGCCGTGGCAGAGGCTGAGACGGAATCTGCGTCGGTGTCTGAGGCTGTGTCTGAAACGACGAATCCTGAGACGCTTGCCGTGACGGAGCCGGAGACAGAACCGGAGCCCGAAGCGGAAGTGATCCATGTTGCGTCGCTCTCCCTCAGTGCGTATGAGGCAACACTGTCCATCGGTGAGTCCTTTATGCCGATTGTCACGATGTCGCCCCCGAACGCGACCGATCTGTCGGAGATCTGGTGGTCGGACAACACCGCGGTTGCAAAGGTGAATTACTACGGCAATATTACCGCCGTGGGTGCGGGCGAGTGCACGGTGACGGTTGTCTCTGCGGATAACCATGACGCTTCCGCTGTATTTCATGTGACCGTCTCCCCTCCGCCTCCCGAGCCTGAGCAAAAGGAGGTCACCGGGGTGACGTACATCGGCGGGATACTGATCGCAAACAAGTCGTATCCTCTCCCAAAAGACTACAACCCGGGAAACGATCCTGAAGCAACAGCCGCACTGTATACAATGTTTGCTGCGGCGGCAGAGGATGGGTGCAATATGTTCGTTGTCTCAGGATTCAGAAGCTATGAGACACAGAATTGGCTCTACAATTCCTATGTGCAGCGGGACGGCGTTGAGGCTGCCGACCGATATTCTGCGCGTCCCGGATATTCCGAGCATCAAACAGGGCTCGCGTTCGATATCAACAGCACCAGTGACTCCTTTGCATCGACAAAGGAAGCGCAGTGGCTCGCGGAAAATGCATACAGGTATGGATTCATCCTGCGATATCCACAGGGAAAGGAGCATATCACAGGATATATGTTCGAGCCGTGGCACTACAGATATGTCGGAATTGAGAATGCGCGGCGCATCTTTGAGAGCGGGCTCACCATTGAGGAATACCTTGGAATCACATCGTGCTATTCGTGAGGATGCTAATACAGATTGCTATCGGATCGGCGGCGATGACGCGCAGATGAGCGCAGAGCAGCTCTACGCCAAGGCCGACGCAGAAATGTATCGCTGCAAGCGGGAGAGCCGGAAAGCGGTGGAAAACAACGGAAACTGATCATCAACAAAAAAGATGGCTGATTGTAATCAGCCATCTTTTTTGTTGTTCCGATGTTTTGAAATGCCGCGGTGTCCCGCGCGCCAAAGACCGTTCAACCGATCAGCTGTGCCAATCGCCGTCGTCGTCCGTCATGTCCTCGCCGTCGTCCGCGTCGATCAGCTCGCGCATACCCACGCGGCGCTTTTGCCGCTCCTCCTCAACCATTTCGGACAGCATTTCCTTGACATGCTTGGCGTCCCGGATGTGCAAAATGTCAAAATCCGAGCTGCTCTTATCGCCGGAGCAGCAATGAATCGTCCCCAGGCCGAACATCCGCTCCCACAGCGAGCGGCGCAGCGTAATATCCATAATCCGATACAGGCGAATCTCATCCTCCGTACGGGAGAAGAAGCCCGTGTCAATCAACAGCTTGTCCCGCAGCAGAAAATATCTGGTGAAGGACCACGGCAGCCCGAAAAAGATCCGTTTTCTGTCCTGCCATACAAATTTTTGCTCTGCCGTTGCATTTTCTCTGCTCATTTTACTGTCCTCACATTCTTTGTTAATACCCTCGGTTTTCCAAGTCTTTCAGATATTCCTCCAGGCATTTGTTCTCCTGATACATGCGCATCGCATGGAATCTGCCGACATACCGGAAGTGCCACGGTGAATATGCCACACCCGTGATTTCCACCTTGTCAGTGGGATAACGGAGAATAAAGCCGTATTTCCAGGAATTCTGGGCAAGCCACTCGCCCGCGGGCGTGCTGCCGAAACTGACATCCTGTGCGCCGTTCTCCTGATAAATATCACAGCTCAGACCGGTTTGATTTTCCACCGTTCCCGGCGGTGTGGTGATCTTTTTATTGTTGTAATAATATGCGATATCCGCGTAGCTCTGATATGCCTCATACACCCAGACGTCTTCCATACCGTTGGCGCGCATATCCATAAACATCGCGCGCAGCGCCATCTCCGCTGTCGGGTCCATATACCGGGCCTTGATGCCGTCCCGTATTTCGTACTGCACCTCGTTCATATTTTCCCGGGAGGGCTCGTTTTCCGCGGCGATCGGGTGTTCCTTGCTGACCAAAGTCAGATAGTCGTCCCGGTTCGAGGGTGCCATATACTGTTCATAATCCCCAAGCTCTGCAACAAAGCCGAGCGCAGAGGAGGGGTCGTTTTCCTCCAGATGCATCATCGGCGCCACACTTTTCAAAAGAAAACGTATGCTTTGTACCGGCTCGTCCTTTTTGACCTCAAGCGGATCGAGCTTCTCGTTGACATATTCCCGGACAACCGTCAAGGTTTTTTTCTTCTGCACGCACCGAATGCCCAGTACATAGTTGGAAACAAAATCATAGGGCACCCAAACAGAGCCGTCCTCCAGACGCGCGGGTCCCTCCATCTGCCACTCCATCCCGTTGACCACTGCCCAAGCATCCCCGAAACGGAACAGCACGCTCTCGTCATAATTGTCCGAAGCCGTGAAACGCCGCTGCTTTTCGTCCCCGGTCACAATCATGCCGCACATCTTTGCAATATCGCTGAAATTGATATACAAAACGCCATCGTAAAAGCTCTGACTCTCATCCTGCTTTTTCACCACCGGCGCCGCGTCCCCGGTCGCCCCGGTTCTGCCGAACTGATAGGTCATGCCGTATGTATCCGTAGAAAAGGAGATGCGCAAAAAGAACTGGAAGCATAACACCGCAACCAGCAGCAGCGCGACAAACATCACGGCAAACAGGCGCAGACGCGCCCGCCATACCCGCTTTCGCTGCGGCTTGTAGAATTCCCGCTGCCTGCGCTTTCGTTCCGCCTGCTCCTGCTTCTGCGCTTTGCGCGCCTGCTCTTGCTGTCGGCGGCGCTGCTCCAGCGCGCGCTGTCTCTGCGCCTCCCGCTGCTGCTCGGCGCGTTTGCGTGCCGCTTCTCGGGATGCTGCGCTCTGCTGCCGCGCGTGATCGGCACGCGGGGCATTTTGCTGCCCGCTGCGCCGCGCCGCCGTCGGGCGGCTCTCTTCCCTGCGCGGCTGACCGTACACCGCGGGACGGCTGTAAACGGAGGAATTGCTCCCCCCGCGATGCGCACTTGTACGCGGCGGGACATGGGCTGAGGCATGCTTTTGCTTCCGATCTGTGTCGGATTCTCTTCTTTCCATATTCATGCCTCCTCTCCGTCTAAAGTGATACGCTTATTGTTCCGCCGTGTCCCCTTCCTGCTCGTGGCAGGTAATCATCACATCTGCATAAGGCAGGGTGCAGATCATGTCGCACATCTCGTGCCATTCCTGCAATTTATGGTTTCTTCTTGCATAATATATATTGGTCAGCGTCTCATAATTCATGGTCACCGTCCGCATCTGATTGTAGGAGGATGGCAAAAACTGAATCATGTCATACCAATATTTTTTGTCCTTGGTCTGCAAATAGCTCTGACGCAGAACCTCCAGATAGGCAATCACCCCGTCAAACTGCCGCAGCGTTTCCTCCGTCATGTGATCGCAGGAAAAATCGTCACGGGAAAAAGCCTTCGCGTGAATTTTGTGCATCGTGGAGGTGGAATTGGCAACCGTCGCCACCTTGTAGGTGTCAAACTCCTTCCACCAATACAGCGGCGCCGTAATGTCCACAGAAACAAAAATCTGTCGGATGAATTTGCGGTGATCGCTCCCCGCGCGGCAAAGGCGCCCCACCAAATTCAGATCCGCCTCACCTAAAACATATTGATGATTCTCGTCATAATAGCTGTCGCTGCGCTCCCAGCTGCTGAGCGGGTTCCGTGCGCCGCGCATGGCATTTTCCAGATTCATGACAGAAATTTTGTCAAAACGGATCATAGTGTTTCTCCTGTTCTGTGAAGTAGTTGCTTGTGCCCCGCCCCGCCGCTTTGCGGCTGCAGCGGGCGCAGAACGGCGAAATTGCATCGGTTCTGCCAGTAATACATTATGATTATATCACAAAATGCTCCGTGTGAAAAGACCTTTTCCAAATTTGTTTTTCGATTTCCCCCACCGTTCCCCGAAATCTGCAATTGGGAAATATTTCTGTGAGAAAAGGCAAAAAAATCTTTCAAAACTATTGACAAGCGCCCCCAAACGTGGTATTCTATTAGAGTACAAAAGAGGGTACGCCGGAATGGCGGAATAGGTAGACGCCCGGGACTTAAAATCCCGTGGGATGTAAATCCCGTACCGGTTCAAGCCCGGTTTCCGGCACCAAATGGGACGGAAGCCGAAGCGCTTGCACGCCTTCCCTCCCATCATATCGCGGGGTAGAGCAGATGGTAGCTCGTCGGGCTCATAACCCGGAGGTCGTGAGGTTCAAGTCCCACCCCCGCAACCATATCGAGTGGATGTAACTGATTTCAGTTACATCCATTTTGTTTTTTCTTTGGCGTCCCATTCGTATCAGCGAATTATCCCCAATCCCTTGAAATTCTTCGGGGAATGTGCTATAATAACATTTACAGAAGGCATAGAATATTAAGATCGAAACATTGTATGTTTGGATTTACCGCCTTTCATGAAAGTGAAATCCGGTAAATGAAGGCAAACAAAGAATTGTTTTTAATATCTTATGTCCGACATTGGGCATCAGTATACGCTGATGCTGTGTTGGGCTATTTTTATGCCTTCCAGTAAATTTTGGGAGGCGTTTTTTATGGACGCAAAAGACATTTCATTTATCCAGGACCAGATCGGATATAACTTTAAGAACACCGACCTGCTCCAACAGGCATTCGTGAGAAGATCATATTCCCACGAAAACGGAGGCGAGAACAATGAAGTTCTCGAATTCATCGGCGATAAAGTCCTTGACTTTATTGTTGTAAAACTGCTATCCGATAAATTCGGATACACAAAAGGCGAACTTGACGATTTCGATTCCGAGAACGATTGGGACGAATATGCCTGCGATTACTGTGAAAACAAGCTTACGGAAATTAAGAAACAGCTTGTTCAAAAGCAGAATCTTGCAACCTGCATCGATGAGCTTGGACTCGCAGAATACCTCATCATGGGTAAGAGCGATCAAAAGCAGCACGCAGATGAACAGCCTTCTGTTAAAGAAGATCTGTTTGAAGCGATTCTCGGAGCAGTTGCAATCGACTCCGGATGGAACCTTGAAAAGCTTCAGGATACTGTGGAATTGATGTTGAAACCGGAAACCACACTTGAAGAAGACGACAAGGACAACTATGTTGCACTTATTCAGGAATGGTGCTCCAAAGAAACCGGAAACATTCCGCTGTACCATTTTGAGGAAGGCAGTTATCAGGCCACATGGTATATGCCGTTTGATGGGATATCGCAAAACTGCAATGTACTCGGAAGTCCTGAGTACAACAAGCTAATGGCTTCCACGCATCGCTGTCTCCTTAAGATTGCAGACGACATTCCCATCTTTCGCGGGTTCGGCAAAAGTAAAAGCGAAGCGCGCAAGAACGTCTGCCGCCTTGCCTATGAATGGCTCGATAAGAATGACAGGCTTCATACGATCCGCAACGAACTTGAAAATCCCAACAGAAACGAAGCAATAGGTCAGTTGGAAATTCTCGCAAGACGCGGGTATTTCACGCTCCCCACATACGAATTTGAACAAGAGCACGATGAGAACGGCAATCCTGTATGGACGGCCAAATGCTGCGTTGAAGAAGCCGAGTATTATTTTGATGCCACATCTTCCTCAAAGAAAGAAGCAAA
>DBGFNI010000179.1:0-6825 GCA_048527645.1 Eubacteriales bacterium
AATGCGACGGCACGTTTCTGTTTTCCGTGCGGATTCAGATCAGTCCCCTGTTTTTGACCTGGCTGATGAATTTCGGCGACGGGGTACGCGTGGAATCTCCGCAGAGCGTGATCGACCGATATACCGCGCTGGCGCGGCAGGCGCTGGAGCAGTATGCCGAACTGTGAAATTCACAGTTATCATATAACTTTTTCATGAATTGTTACTATATGTTTTACAGCATATTATGCTAAAATAAAATATAGTTTTGCCGGGATGAGCGTCGGGCTTGATGCGTTTTGCTCGCGTGATCTGACGGCGCGGCGCACGGCAGTTCGGTATAACAGTAAAATATAAAATATAAAAGAGGAAACCTGCTATGAAGCAAAAAAATTATCCCCTTTATGAAACAACGGTTTTTGAAAATTTCCGCGTGATGACGGAAAATGCGGCAACAAAATTCGGTGAGGATCCCGCGCTGATTTTCCGTCTCAATCCCCACGATGCGGAGCCGGTCACGAAAAATTTTATCGAATTGCGTGACGATTGCCGTAACTTCGGCACCGGTCTTGTCGCGTGCGGCGCCAGAGAAAAGCACTGCGCGATTATTGGCGGCGCTTCTTACGGTTGGGTAATATCCTATTTTGCGCTGATGAGCATCGGCGCGGTGACGGTTCCCATTGACAAGGAGCTGCCCGCGGAGGAAATTGCCGACATTCTGAAAGTGTCAGAATGCGAGTTTGCGGTGTACAGCGCACCGATGGAACGGAAAATCGAGCAGGTTGCCGCTTTGCTGCACGAGAGGGTCACCTGGATATGCATGGGTGAGCCGGCAATGGCGGGCGCGCTGCGGCTGACTGATGTCCTTGCAGACGGGGCAGAGCGGTATGCCGCGGGCGACAACACCTATTACGATTATGAAATCGACACGGATCGTCTGGCGACGATTGTTTTCACCTCCGGCACGACCGGAAAAGGGAAGGGCGTGATGCTCTCCCAAAAAAACATTGTCTCCGATATGACGCAGGGCATGTACAATTTCGCGATCACGCGGAAAAACATGTGCGTCCTTCCGCCGCATCACACATTTTGCTCAACGGTAAACTTTGTCGGACATCTTTCACAGGGCGCCTGCCTGTATCTTTCCAGCGGCATCCGGTATGTGGTGTCGGAGATGAAGGAGCAAAAGCCCACGCACTTGGTTTTGGTGCCGCTGTTTGTGGAGACCTTTTACAAGCGAATCTGGCAGACAGCGGAAAAGACGGGGAAGGACAAATTGCTCCGGCGCATGATGAAGCTGTCCAATTCCATGCGAAAAATCGGGATTGACGCGCGACGGAAAATGTTTCAGAGCGTTACGGCCGCATTCGGCGGAAAGCTCGAGATGATCATCTGCGGCGGCGCGGCGCTAAATCAGGATATCATCGACACGTTCGACGCGCTGGGCATTACAATCCTCAACGGGTACGGCATCACGGAATGTGCGCCCCTGATCTCCTGCAACCGCAACAAATATCAGAAGCAGGGCAGCGTCGGCGTGCCGATCATCGGCGAGCAGGTGAAGATCGCGGACCCGGATGAAAACGGCGAGGGCGAGATTTGCGTCAAGGGACCGAACGTTATGCTCGGCTATTACAAAAATCCTGAGGCGACCGCGGCGGCGTTCGATGAGGAGGGATATTTCAAAACAGGCGATTACGGGAAGCTGGATGAAGAGGGCTGGATCTATATCACGGGCCGTCTGAAAAACCTGATCATCTTTTCCAATGGAAAAAATGTTTATCCCGAGGAGATCGAAACGGAGATTTCCGGCATTTACGGTGTGAACGAATGTGTTGTATACGCGGGAGAAAGCAAAAGCGATCCTGCCAAAGAGGTGATTGTGGCGGAGATCTATCCGGATTTTGAAGCTTTGGAAAACCGCAATATTACCGATGCACAGGCATATTTTGACGACGCGGTCGCACAAATCAACAAGCGCGCCGTTTCCTATAAAAAGGTCGGGCTGGTGAAGATCCGACAGGAGGAATTTGTCAAGAACACCTCGAAAAAAATTATCCGTTTTATGATTGATAAAAGCATCGACTGATCAGGGAAAAGGAGAATTACAATGGCTTATTATTTCAAAGAACCCTCACGCACATTCAGCGAATACTTACTGGTGCCCGGATACACCTCGGAAAACTGTATTCCCGCCAACGTCAGTCTTCGCACGCCTTTGGTAAAGTATCAGAAAGGCGAGGAACCGGCGATCTCTCTGAACATTCCGATGGTTTCCGCGATCATGCAATCTGTTTCCAATGACACCATGGCGATTGCACTGGCAAAGGAGGGCGGTATCTCCTTTATTTACGGTTCGCAGAGCATTGAGGATGAGGCGGCGATGGTCGCCCGTGTGAAAAGCTATAAGGCGGGCTTTGTAGTCAGCGATTCCAACGTGACGGCGGACAGCACGCTTGCCGATGTTCTGGAAATTTCTCAATTGACCGGTCATTCTACGGTTGCCGTGACAGATGACGGTACGCCCAACGGCAAGCTGCTTGGCATTGTGACCAGCCGGGATTATCGTGTCAGCCGCATGTCGCCCGATCTGAAGGTCAGCGCGTTTATGACCCCCCTGGAAAAGCTGGTGACGGGAAACGAGGAGACCACGCTCAAAGAGGCAAACGATATTATTTGGGATCATAAGCTCAATTCTCTCCCCATTGTCGATCAGAACGGCAATCTGCTGTATCTGGTGTTCCGCAAGGACTACTCCGATCACAAGAACAATCCGCAGGAGCTGCTGGATGAGAAAAAACGGTATCTGGTTGGCGCGGGCATCAACACCCTGGACTATGAAAAGCGCGTGCCGGCGCTGGTGGATGCGGGCGCGGATGTGCTGTGCATCGATTCCTCCGAGGGGTACAGCTGCTGGCAGAAGAAAACACTGGAGTTTATCCGCTCCAAATACGGCGACACGGTCAAGGTCGGCGCGGGAAACGTGGTTGACCGGGACGGCTTCCGCTTTTTGGCAGAATGCGGCGCGGATTTTGTCAAGGTCGGCATCGGCGGGGGATCCATTTGTATCACCCGTGAAACAAAGGGCATCGGACGCGGTCAGGCAACTGCGCTGATCGAGGTTGCCGCGGCGCGGGACGAGTATTTCGAGGAGACGGGCATTTATGTGCCCATTTGTTCCGACGGCGGCATTGTGCATGACTATCATATGACGCTTGCACTGGCGATGGGCGCCGACTTTATGATGCTGGGACGCTATTTCGCGCGTTTTGACGAAAGTCCCACGCCCAAGCTGATGGTGAACGGCGTTTACGTCAAGGAATACTGG
This sequence comes from Eubacteriales bacterium, assembly GCA_048527645.1. Lineage (GTDB taxonomy): Bacteria > Bacillota > Clostridia > Oscillospirales > CAG-272 > HGM12669. Next base: position 3,308 of record DBGFNI010000179.1, read on the forward strand.
GGTGAGGGCTCCAACCGCGCCCGCAACTGGCAGCGGTATGATCTGGGCGGCAAGTCCAAGCTGTCCTTTGAGGAGGGCGTCGATTCCTATGTCACATATGCCGGCAGTCTGCACGACAATGTGGCAAAGAGTTTGTACAAGGTGAAATCAACGATGTGCAACTGCGGGGTGGTTACCATTCCCGAATTGCAGAAAAACGCGCGTATGACCGTCGTTTCCTCGACCAGTATCGTCGAGGGCGGCTATCACGATGTGATGCTAAAGAACGGCGAGCAGCGCAAATAAATCAGAAAAACGAAAGTCAGGCAATTCCTATGGAAACACCAATCAATCAGGCAGAAATCCCTGCCCACAACAGAGAAATCTATATTGCCTCCTCTCTGTGCGGCGCAGAACCGAAAATGGATTTGTATCACTCGTTTTTGCTGATGCAGGACTGCTTTTCGGAGTATCTGCATTTGCTCAACTGTGACAATGTGCGCATCCGCGAAGAATTCTCCCATTATTGGGTGATTCTGCGCTCACGCATAACGCTGGGGGACATGCCGGCGTGGGATGACACCATCCGCGCGCATACCGTGATGGTGCGGCGTTCGGCGCTTTTTGTGGAGCTGGAGACAGAGCTGACGCACCGGGATGGCAGTCTGGTCGCTTTGGGCAGGCAGCAGCTCTGCGTACTGAATATTGCTGACCACAAGCCGTGCAAGCTCGATTTTCTGCCGGAGCTGTTCGCACAGCCGCCGGCGCAGGCAAAGGATCCGTCGCGGTGGGCGGGCGCGTTTGACCCGAAAACGGAAGAGGAACCCGTGTATCAGATGCAGATTCGCTCGCAGGATGTGGATTCCAACGGGCATATGAATAATATTGCTTATGTACGCGCCATGCTGGGGGCGTATTCTGTGGAAGAACTCAACAGCCGCTCGATCGCGCAGGCGGAGGTGCAGTATATCAACGAAAGCTATGAAAACAATCGCTTAAGCGTGATGCGCGCGGACAGCGGCAGCGAGAGTCATGTGCAGCTGTGCGATGCACAGGGCAACCACGTAACCATGATGAAAATACAATTCAAAAATTAAATGAAACGGAGAAAATATGATGAAAAAGCAAGTTAGCATTCTCTCTTTGACGATCGCGCTGATCATGCTCTTTTCCATAGTGTCAGGCGCATGGAGCCAGCCGAAAAACATCTTTCGCTATTTTCAGGATATTCCGAGCGGGCACTGGGCAACAGAGGATATTCAGTGGTGCACGGATTACGGCGTGATGGCATACGGCAGCAGCAAAAAGCTTTTCCAGCCGGAGGATTCGCTGACCCGCGCAATGTTTGTCAAGATTTGCTCCAATCTGGTGACGCAGATCGGCTATGACACCACCTACAGCGAAGTGAAGAACTATCCCGATGTGGCTCAGAACGCGTGGTTTTATGACAGCGTGCAGTGGGCATCGGAAAACGGGATCGTCGGCGGTCACGCCAACGGCACGTTTACCCCTGACGCGCCGATTACCCGCGCGCAGATGGCGCAGATGATGTACAACTTTATCACTCGGTACTGCGGCGCGGAGCTGGATGACGATACCGCCGTGCTGGAAAAAACATACAAGGATGCAGCGCAGATCCCGCAGTGGGCAAGACCTGCCGTTGCGGCAATGACCAACAGCAAGCTGCTCAACGGTGCAGACGGCAAATTCTGTTCCGATGCGACGGCGACCCGTGCACAGGCGGCGGCGATTTCCCACCGCTTGCAGCAGTATTACAACAACAGCCCCTCTTGCTTTACCGGGAATGATTTGACGCTGGTCTGGAATGACGAGTTTGACGGAACAGAACTGGATACGACAAAGTGGAAATACGGCTCCTGCGGCAACCTGACGGCGTTCGGCGAGGAATTCAGCGATCCGGCATATGTTTTGCAGTATCAGAAGGATCACATCAAGGTGCAGGACGGCAATTTGGTGATGAATGTCGAGTACATGGACAACAGCGCAGTGGACGATGCAAGTGAAAACTTTGTCGGCGATCAGAATGTTTCCGTGGTATGGGTTGACACGGCTGACAGATATTATCAGACGTACGGCTATTATGAAATTCGCTGCATTTTAGGAACGGGTAGCGGCTCCAACTGCGCTTTCTGGATGGGCGCCGGCAAGGCATGGGATCCCTCCTCTCAGTCCTCACGCGACGGTGCGGAGATCGATGTGTTTGAGAGCGTTTACACCAGCAATAATCACTGGGGAAGACCGATTCTCGATTCGACCATTCACTGGCAGCACAATGCAAAGGACGAGGAAGGCGCTTCTCTGCACGGAAGTGACCACTGCTATTTCTACGCAGAGCCTTCGCGTCAGTACACCCGCGACGGCAAGTATCTGCCCACGTCGATGTTTGATGGGAACTATCACACCATCGGTGTGCTGTGGACCAAAGAGGAATATGTCTTCTATTATGACGGCTATGAGATGTATCGCACGGACTGCAAAGATCCCGATCAGCCCGGCGCACAGGGCACTTGCGAGGCGCCCGCATGGCTGCTGCTCTCCTGCCACTTTATGGACCCCGACTGGTACGGCGTCAGCAAGCCGGAGGACTATCCCCTTGATTTTGTCGTCGATTATGTGCGCTGCTATCAGCTCACCGACTATATGGATTGAGTTTTCTTTCGATAAACCGAAAGCACACCGCGACCGCCTTTGAGCGGCGCGGTGTGCTTTAGCTTTTTTTGATGAAAAAACGGGCGCTGTTTTTACAGATCGTCGGCGTCCTGCGTCGGCACAACGAATTGCTTGGCGCCGGGGGTTGCCTTGTCGGGATGAATCTGCACGCCGAGGTCCTTTGCCTCACGCGGCACGCCGGTGTAACAGCCCTCCGGGTCGGTTTCCGTGCCTGCCTGTCGGAAGGCGTCGACGACGGACTGCACGGCGGGCGAGAGCGGGATGTTTTGCTTGTTATGCGGATGATGCTTCATGGTTTGATTCCTTTCAAAAAATCGTTTTCAAGTTGCTTGCAGACATATCCTTTCCTTCTTTGATGCGCGTTATACGGTTTCTTTGTTTAACTTGAGCAGGAAATCTCTTGGAATCTATGCATTTTATACAAAAAGCGATTTTGGCTTTTAACGTTTTGTGAAACCGTTGAAAAAGCAATGTCGGTATGCTAAAATATGGGTGTCAAAACGCATCGCTGCAATGCGGCGGTGCGCACGGTTGTATTTCGAACAAACACATATTTCAGGAGGAAAAACAATGAAAAGAAGATTTGGCATCCTCTCGCTCATCCTTGCGACGGTGATGCTTCTGTCAACGGCGGCGGGCGCATGGAGTAAACCGAAGAATATTTTTCGCGGCTTTCAGGATATTCCGAGCGGCCACTGGGCAACAGACGATATCCGGTGGTGCACGGATTACGGCGTGATGGCATACGGCAGCAGCAAAAAGCTTTTCCAGCCGGAGGATTCGCTGACCCGCGCAATGTTTGTCAAGATCTGCTCCAATCTGGTGACGCAGATCGGCTATGAAACCAC